>JAJPIN010000199.1 GCA_021324715.1 Nitrososphaeria archaeon | reverse complement strand
ATTTTGAGTCTTATTCGATACAGTGGCGGACATATATGGTTTCATACTATTCTTCATATCCATCATCTCTTTTTCGTGCATCTTAATCCCTTGATCTGTCATGTTTAGTTGCATAATTGCGCCCTTGATGTTTCCTTTTTTTATGTCCATGATTGCCTCCAATAAATGCATTCTGGCATTATCTAGTGAGGATCCAAAAGTCATTAAGCCACCTGGCATCATCATTGTCTGATTAGTGTTGGCAGATTTGTTTTGTGTATCGTTGACTGATAAGTCTTGACTGAAGACGGCTCTTGTTGTTACTGCTAACAGAACAGTAACACTGATAGCTATCACCAATATGCTAATAGTCATTTGGGTTGACATTTTGAAAAGTAGTAGTTATGCCATACCATATTATATAAAGAGTATCTAAATGCGTAACAAAACACTGGAATGCACAATAAATGATTATGCCAAATATTGGCTCCTTGCGGACATTCTCAATGCTCCGCCACCGAAAGGCCATGTTTTTAGCAGAAATAATATGGCTTCTGAATATCAACGGTCAAGAATTAGGCATTGGAAAATAATATCTGAGCCTGGATTGAATCCGCTAACTCTATTTGCGGTACTCTCTTAAATACTAATTGAACCATAGAATAAGAATGCATTGGACACCTTCATATTATACATCAGTGAGGTCAAGTTATTCCAAACTACTAAACGCGATAATTATCAGACCAATGGTAGAATCAATATTTACTGAACAGGCAATAGGACGTTTCTTGTGGTCTGATATAATATCACATATAGATATCCCATCAAGTAACTGTTCCCATATGGATGGATTTGTTGTAATATATAACGACATTATGAAGATATCTAAACATGGACCCATAAAACTTAGGGTAGTTCCTAGGAGGAAATTTGGTAAGAGCGAAAACCAAATTTTGCATACAGGACAAGCAATTAGGATCTCAACTGGCGAAGTCCTGCCACGTTTAGGAGATACTGTTATTCCTGTCGAATATACAGATTTTGATTCTAAAAGTAATACTGTTATAATTCAAAGAGATTTTGCAAAAGGATCATTTGTATCACACAAGGGCAGCGAGATCGCATCTAAGGATTTGTTACTAAGCAAAGGACATGCTCTTAGAGTACAGGATTTAGCATTAGTTTCAATGCTTGGAATTCGAAAGCTAAAAGTTTTTAAGAAACCAAGAGTTGCAATTATTCCAACAGGTAACGAACTCACAGAAAAGATGACTGACATAAAGCTAGGAAAAATACTAAATACCAATAGTAGAGTCATATCTAATTTGATTGAAACATCAGGAGGTGCACCTCTAGATCTTGGAATTACCCCTGACAATATTCAAAAGATAAAAAAAAAATTAGAATAGCGTTATCTGAATGTGATATCATATTAACAACGGGCGGATCTTCTGTTGGATTGCGGGATCTTGTTGCTGAATCAATAAATTATACTGGAAAACCAGGAATTCTGGTGCATGGTGTAAAACTTGATCGAGGAAGAGTAACGGGACTTGCTGCACTTCGCAGTAGAGCAATTATTATTCTTCCCGGGCCTATACAAGGAGCTGTCAATGCCTTTATTGTATTTGCACATCCGCTCATAAGGCTTATGTTGGGACTACAACCTTTTACTAAACCGTTTATTTTAGCAAAGCTTACTGAAGGTTGGAATGCTCGAAAAAAATTTCAAAACTTTACCAAAATAGTATATGTGAAGATGTCTCGGTCAGCGTCGGGTGATTTTTATGCAAAACCTATATCCGGAGAAACTACTGATATAACAGTTTTAACTAGAACCAATGGTTTTATTTTGGTACCTGAACGCTCAACTACGATAGAAAAAGGACAAAAAGTAAAAATAAACATATTACCTGGTCTGTCTTTTCCATCAGATAACCCGATAGAATTTCATAACCAGCCAGTAAGATCATTTCTTCCGTTATAGAAATAGATCACTTGAACTACCTACTTGCCAAACGGCCTCAAATAATTGAAGAGTTTTGAAACCACAAACTATTGTTGAGAGCCTGTGACACCGGAGGAATGCTATATAGACCTACCCAAGAAAGACCAAGAATGACGATAGAGCTACTCCCTTTTACAAATCCAATATTTTAATGAATAAAAATTATTGCAAAAGAGAATAGGAGCAAAGTATTAATAGTAAAAATTCATTTATGGCCGTGTCCCTCCATCATCTTGAATGCGTGCTCTAGCCCCGGAAATAAGAAATCTAAAGACTCAGATACTGCCCTTAAACTACCGGGAATATTGATAATCAGACTTGTTCCTCTTATGCCTGCAACTCCTCTTGAGAGCATAGATAAGGGTGTTCTTCTCTGCCCATATGCTCTGCTCCCCTCGACAATTCCCGTTATTTCCTTTTCGATGATGTTTCTTGTAGCTTCAGGAGTTACGTCCCTGCGACTAAGTCCAGTTCCTCCAGTGGTAACTATTAAATTTAAGGCGAGAATATCGGAATATTTCATTAAGAGTTTCTCAATAAGGGAACCATCGTCAGCTACTACTTTATATTCTACTACATCAATATTTCTGTCTCTTAAGAATTTAACGATAAATTTTCCAGATTTATCTACCCGTTTTCCAGCAGCAACTGAATCGCTCACGACGATTACACCTGCTCTGATCCTATTTCCCTGCTCAATTGCAAATCCGCCCATTCCCCCTGACTTCTCAACAAGTCTAACAGATGAGATTAATAGTGAATCGTCTATGGGTTTTAGCATATCATATATGGTCAACGCACCAATACAAGCCCCAGTTAGAGCCTCCATTTCTACCCCCGTTTTCCATATACTTTTAACCTTTACATCGATTTCAATTGCTTTAGATTTTATTGATACTTGAACCTCAATGTGATCTATGGGTATAGGATGACAATATGGTATAAGGTCAGAGGTTTTCTTAGCCCCCGAAGTAGCAGCTATCTTCGCCGCCTCTACAATATTCCCCTTGGGTGATTTTCCTCGTCTAATCATTACGGCCGTATTAGACTTGATGTTCAATACTGCTAGTGCTCGTGCGGTCCTGTACGAATCAGGTTTAGCGCCGACATCAAACATGCCCCTTTTCGTTTTAACAGCCATACTTTCCCTACCCAAGTAAGATCCCTTCGGTCCACTTCTGAATTTCGTCAGATATTTCCTTCTTCCAAATAGGTACCCGAGTTTTTACATTATTTATAATATATTTGCAGGCTTCAAATGCTTCGTGTCTATGCTCCGAACAGACCCCAATTATGATACTGGTTTCACCGACTTTTAAATTACCGATCCTATGAATTGCAACCAATTTTTTTATATTCCACTTTGTGTGTGCTTCATTTTCAATTTCTCTCATTTTTTCTTCCGCCATCTCTCTATAAGCCTCGTAGTAAATTTCTGACACGTTACCAAACTTCCCACGATTTCGTACTTTACCAATGAAGATGGAAACTGCACCTGCAGAATTGTCCTCTATTTCACTCATTACTACTTGCAAGCTTACATGATCGTTGGTTATTTGAATCATGAATTCATCCGCCGCTCACTGGGGGCAAAAGAGCAATTTCATCACTGGAAGTAATAATGGTATCACCACTAGTAACCTTATAATTTACAGAAGTTACAAATTTGTTACTAAATGAATTCAGTTGCGGATATTTCTTTAATATTTCATTATTTAAGTACCTTACTGTGACCCCACTTGGTACAGAAATTGAGATCTCTCGCTGACCCACCACATCTCTCAAGATTGCAAATAATCTGACTTTCAAATTGTAATTAACGGGGATATCTGATGTCATACCGAGCTTATCCACCGATCGTGTGCATGAGATTTAGTTTTGGCTTAAGACCATTAATTCTTATCAAGCTCACTACCCCTTCTTGTTTCATAGTCATATAGCGAACCAAGTACTGGCTAATTTCCTCATCTGACGCTCCACCCCGGAGAAAACTCTTGATTTCGTAGCCAGGGTTATCAAATAGACACGTAAGAAACTTCCCATCAGAAGTCAATCTAATCCTATCACACTGATTGCAGAATGGTTCTGTTACGGATGGAATAAATCCGATAGTCCCGACTCTATCTGAAAAAGAATATAGTTTGGCAGGTGCTGAAATCTCCTGTTCTGACACAGCAAATATTTTTCCAAATTTGGACTCTATTTTTTCTACCATTTCCTTTTTACTAAAAACGAGATCGCTTCTCCATATCCCCGTCCCGTCTAAGGGCATAAATTCTATAAATCGGACCGTAATGCCTGTGCATCTTGCAAAGTTGGCAAATTCAACAACTTCATCATCATTCCAACCTCTAACGACAACCGTGTTAAGCTTTACATCAATTCCAGCATCTTTTGCTTTTTGGATGGAACTTAAAACCTTATTTAATCCGTTGATCCCAGTTATCGTTCTAAATCTTTGCTCATTAAATGAATCTAGACTAATATTCACACTGTCAAGCCCACTAGATTTTAACGCTTCAACTTTATCTAGAAGCAGTAACCCATTGGTTGTTAGCCCGATGTTCTTAATGTGTTGTATGTTTGCAATTGATTTAATTAGGTTTTCTATCGATGGCCTGAGCAGTGGTTCACCTCCTGTTAATCTTATTTTATCAACCCCTAAATTAGCGAAAATAGATGAAAGCCTAACTATCTCTTCGAAAGTGAGAACCTCAGTACTATCAAACCACTTTGTATTATTTTTAGGCATGCAATATCCGCATCTCATATTGCATTTATCTGTAACAGAGACCCTCAGCTTTTTTGCAATTCTACCGTAACTATCTATTAATTTGCTTTTCATGTATTTTGTCATCTCCTTGTATACCAGCTTATTAGGGACATCATTTTTTTCCTACCTGTCCTAATTGTTTGATGAAATGATACCTCCATCCATTTGGTAAATCTTTAATCTTGATGGCACGTTCTATTGTTTGAATATCGTCTTTATCTATAGTGTATATCCTTACAATATCCTTTACCGTAACGCTATTTTCAGCTTTTTTGATAAGTTTAATTTCATCGCCTTGTTCTAACTCTCCTTCCTTCATTACTTTGAAATAAACACCTGTAAGACCACTCGCTAAAAATCTTTTAATCATGTCCATACTTCCAAATTTCACTCCAAGTTTATAACATGGCATCCTAGGCTGAGTTGCTATTAAGTTTGCTGTTCCAACTTTGAATTGATCTCCAATGTTAACACTTTCTTCAAACATTCCTTCTGTAGTAAAATTTTCACCAAACATTCCCCAAGGCAGGGACATGTCAGGCAATTCCTGTCGCCAGTAGTCGTAATGTTCTCCTGCATAGGCATAGACGGCCTTGTCGACGCCTCCATGTACTTTCAAGTCAGCTTGCTTATCTCCCTCAAGATTGAGTTTGCGTAGTCTTACACTGCCCTGAACAGGTTTCTTAAAGATTCCCGTAGTTACAAGTTCACCCTGGAATCGTACTTGACGTGGAAGACCGACGTTTAGCGATAATAGCCTCAAAACAAATTAACTATCCATACATCTTAAATAAATGTTAAAAAGTCGACTTGTTTTCCCGGATTTTGAAGTCTTTGGAGTATAATAAGAGAAGTCAATGAGTTACGTGGCTCATTATAATGTGCTGTAATCTTAAGCCTAAATTGCCGTGAAACAGACTTGTGTGAACATATGATCCTCTGACATGCTATACTTATGATTTGAAAGCTGAAGTTATTTTTCTTAAATATACTCCTTGCAATTTCTTATGTCAGAGTTTCAGTAAATTAAAATAGTAAAAACTAAACTGCTGGCATAATGACATCCACATAACCTAGTGTGAAAAGTACCAAATAGATTTATTTATACGCAAGATGGGATAAGCCTTTTCCATGTTTAAAGTTGTCATCAAAGACCAAATTAATATCAACACCATCTTGATTCTGTCTACAATATTCTTATTTGCATTAATACTACTATCGCTTCCAGAATCCGAAGCGGCAGACAATGCCAGAGATGTATTAGTTATGTACGCTGGATCTTTAGTAAAAATTTTTGAAAATGATATAGTACCTTCATTTAGTAATCAAACGGGTTTGAACCTTGTTGGAGAAGGAAAGGGATCTGTACAGATATCAAACATGATTCTCGATGGGTTCAGAAGGCCTGATGTTTTCCTAAGCGCTGATACGCTACCTATAGAGAAATTAATAAATCATAACCCGCCACTAGCTCATTGGTTTGTGAACTTTGCTTCAGGAGAAATTGTCATCGCTTACAATCCTAATAGTCCTTTTGCTTACGATCTACAGAGGGCCAGTAAGGGTGAGATTCCATGGTATCAAGTCCTTGAGGAGAAAGGATTTAAATTTAGAAGAACAGATCCAGAGCTAGATCCGAAAGGATATTATACGATAATTGTTGCAAAATTGGCAAATCTTTACTATAATGATTCCGCTATAAAAGATAGAATCCTAGGCGAAGATCGAAATAAAGAACAAATATTTCCAGAAGAAATTCTCAAGTCGATACTGGAATCAGGACAGATAGATGCTGTTGCCGCTTATAAGCACGAAGCTATAGCCCGTGGTCTTCCATATATAACTCTACCATCACAAATAAACTTGGGCGATCCTAGATATTCGAGCTTTTATAATCAAGCCTCATACACAGAAGGCATGAATAATACTATTCATGGAAAGCCTATATTATTCTCCTACACAATACCTGATACGGTAAGGAACATAAACGGAGCGATATCTTTTGCAAAATATCTAATTTCACCAGCCGGAAAAGCACTCTTAACGAGTGTAGGATTGAATCCTGTTAAACCTATAGTAGGAGGAGATTCTAAAACCCTACAGCCTGAAATAAAGGCTTTAATTCAATAACAGAACAAAGCAGGTAGTAAATATGAGTAACAGAAATCCGTATTTGACTTCAAACAGAGTAAACTTGTCAGGATTTAAGCTCACTGTGATTATTCTATTAGCGTTACTTGTATTATATATTGTCTACCCCCTAATTGGATTGATCTTTATAACAGGATCAATAAATCTCGCCGAAGAATTAACCAGACCTGAGATTATCAATGCCTTCGTATTAAGTATAACGACGGCAACAATTTCAACTCTAATTCTTTCTATTTTTGGCATACCACTTGCATATGCGCTAGCTAGGTTTCAATTCAAATTCAAATTATTAATCAGGTTAGTCGTTATAGTACCTTTAGTTCTACCTCCATTAGCAAGTGGAACTATCTTACTGAATGCTTTCGGACCATATTCCTTACTTGGACGAGCAATCCCTATAGACTTCACACAATCTGTCGTAGGGATTATATTATCGCAAATATATGTTGCATCTCCTTTTATAATACTTCCAGCCCAAGCAGCATTTGAAGGCGTGCCTGAAGGATATGAGACAGCAGCAAGGGTTCTTGGGAAAAAGAAATCTGAAGTTTTTTTCAAAATATCTATACCATTAGCAAAGACTGGTATACTTGTAGGCATGCTTATGGCATGGATTAGATCAATAGGCGAGCTAGGCGCTACCATGATGATGTCATATAATCCACATACAATTTCTATTCAGATTTTCGAAGACAATGCTATAGGAGGACTTAAAAATACGGTGCCTGGAATAGTGTGGTTACTCATACTTTCCATATTTGCTCTAACTGTATTTCTATTCATGAAGCGCCACCATAGTTTAAAATTCGGATGGTAGAAACCAATAGTGGCTTTAGAAATTATTGACGTAACAAAAAAACTTGGTCACTTTACTTTAGGACCATTGAGTCTAAGAATAGACAAGGATATTATGGTTATACTCGGCCCAACTGGAAGCGGTAAAACTACTCTCATTAATTTGGTTGCAGGAATCATAAAACCTGATAATGGCAGAATTATTTCTGATGGCGTAGATATTACAAATAAGGAGATAGAATCACGAAGAATAGGCTATGTATTTCAAGATCCTACTCTGTTTCCTCACTTAAATGTACATGAGAATATTCTCTTTGGTTTAAAAAGAAAGGAAAGAGAAAATTGGGAAACCATGCCACTGGTTAGAAAAATTATTGATGATCTAGGCATAGCACACCTTTTAAAAAGAAACATTGTCGGATTGAGTGGAGGAGAAATGCAAAAGATCTCACTAGCTAGGATGCTTGTTATAAGTCCAAAAATAATTCTCCTCGATGAGCCTTTATCGCATTTGGACACTTCCACTAAGGATAGACTAAGAATAGAACTCAGAGGTATATTGAGAAAGCAACAAATTCCAACCATATATGTTACTCATTTTGAGGAGGATATTTATGCACTGTCAGATTCAATTGCAATTTTGAACAATGGAATAATAGAAGAAAGGGGAAACCTTGAGCAAATATTAAATTCTTATATAAAACCTTTATCACCATCACACTCATTCCTACGTACAGTAACTGGCGGGGGTAATTATATATCAGGAAAAGTAATAGGTAGTAGGAATGAGTTGACTACATTTAAGGTAGGATCAAACACACTGTTTACTGTTGGGAAATTTTCTTCTCACTCTAAGATAGGCGTCATGGTAAAAAGAGAGGATGTCATTTTATCAAAAGAGAAAATAAACACCAGTGCACGCAATATGGTCTATGGTGAAGTGGTAGATATTATCCACACATCGAATGTCGTTGACGTATTCCTTAAATCAGATGAACTCAATCTAGTTTCAAGGATAACTAAAACTGCAGCAGAAGAACTTGCGATAACCATAGGTGAAAATGTATATGCAATTTTTAAGGCGTCTGCCCCGCATGTAATTCGTGAAGAAATTGATATAAACTAAGGATCGGGTACCGACAACAAAAAGAAGAAATGGGGAGGAAGGCGAACAATAAAAATAATGGACATACTCTTTGTCTTTTTTAGTAAGGGCGATCCTGAAATGACGCTGACCTTGCAAAAGTGGAACGGAATATTACTAGAGGAGGCATTGGTAACAAAGAGAATTTACGAATGGAAGCTCAAAATGACTTGTGTGTCTGCGACCATGACAGAAGGCAGCATCAGCATTTGTTAGAAACGACAGTAAGATATTCATGTTTACAATGCATCTGCGATAATTATAAAGAGAACCATTTGTAATTCATGAGTAGGTGTTTCCTAGCCAATTGAAACCTAAAACTCATCAATCGCACAATAAAAAAATAAAATTCACTGCAAAGGAAGAAAAGTTTCTTTTAAGTAACGAAGCGTGTAGGATAGCAACCGTTACTGCATATAATACGCCACACATAACACCCGTTTCTTTTATTTTCAAAGAAGGAAAGTTCTTTTTCGCCACAGACTACGGCACAACTAAGTACAAGAACCTTGAACAAAATCCCAAGATTGCTCTTGCCGTCGACATTTTTTCTTCAGTAAATAATAAAGCAGTTATAATTCATGGAACCGTAAATTTCATTGAAAGTGGTACAATGTATAAGGAATTATACGACATCTTTTATAGAAAGTTTGATTGGGTTCGCAATGACCCGTGGAAAGAGGGAGAAGCTCCTTTCGTACAGGTGGAACCATATAAGAAGATAAGTTGGGGGCTTGATTGAGGAGGACAAGAAAAAGGGAACTAAGATTGAAAATAAGATCAATTCTGGTACAATGTTACTGATATCAGAGATTTGATTTAACAGATTTTGTCTTTGTACAGATTCGAGTACCCCCGCCAAACTTGACTTTTTTGAAAATTTATAACCATAGCTGCATAGTTATACTGCTCGCATCGCTTACCACTAAGGTTCAGATCCCACTAGTCGCGTTTTGCTTTATATCTATAAGTAAAAATCTTATATTGACAGCAGAGAGATAGACATACAAGTGTAAGATCTATTATTATTCAGATATGAAAGTCATAAATTAACAAACTCTATGTTTCTAGTAGAAGTATCACATATAGCTATTGTTGCGTTAAATCCGAAGATCCATCCTTTCGCTGTACCTGGATTGACAACCACAGTCCTTCCAATCGTGTCAGTGGTTTTTCTATGAGTGTGTCCGTAAATAACCAGATCATACTTTCCAGATTTGATTAAAAAATCTCTTTTTGAAGAGATAGTACCATGGTAAATAACAAGTTTTACTCCGTCGTATTCTCCTTCATAAATCTCTCCTTTAAGTTCTCCATGAATTTTGTTAAAGGCTGATGTAAGTCCTGGAATATCTGTATCATTGTTTCCCAATATACCAACAAGTTTGATACCTGCAAAAGATTCAACAGCGATTGGACTTACAAAATCACCTGCATGCAGAACTAAATCCACTTGTCTGTTATTAAATTCCCTTACTGACTTCAGTATATTGTCAATGTTATCGTGTGTATCTGATATTATCCCAATTTTCATAATAGAAGATAGGCAAGCCTTTTTAATATAAAGTAATGTTTGGCAATTTATTTAGTGTTTTTTTAGTCTTTAAATCAAATATTGACCGTAATCATATTTTGAAAATACGTTACTTAATTGAATATATTTATTCATTTTAAATAAAGTGTTAAAACTACAATTTACAAAAAAGTGATGAGGCATAAAAGCTAGATTTATTAGAAGTTGAAACCATTAATATATTGCCACATCAATGAGGTAATATCTGAAGTGTAAGCTAAATCCAAAAGACAAGGCAAGGCTAGCAGATTCTATCAGGTTAGGCACTTTAGCTAAAGGTAAAATATTCTATGAGGGAATGCAAGCTGCGTTAAGGGAAGCAACTGTAGATGATACTGATACAGTTCATTTTGTAGAAGTCTGTTACTGTCTGGAAGGTGGCCTATATCCTATGGCTATGGAATTGCCGACATTGGAAAGGTACTTTGATTCT
>JAJPIN010000004.1 GCA_021324715.1 Nitrososphaeria archaeon | reverse complement strand
TGCCGTCAGGAGTTACCCTGAGAATTCCCGCTCGGCCATCAGGATTGGTCCCATTCATAATATTTTGTGCTTTGGTATCATAACCTACCACGTTTTGATTATAATTAGTTGGTTGTAAATCCCCGATAGTAACAAAAAGATTTTGCTCCTTATCCATTAGAAGCTTACCCCCATTGTGGCTTGGTCCTGGTAAAGCCGGTAAACTCAGTATTAATTTGGGATCTGTGAGTGTATAATTATTTGTATCAAGTTTATATCTATACACATAATTTCCACAATTCTGAGGAGTTTGTGCCTGTCCTGATACCTTTGGGCAATGTGTATAGTATAGGAAAACAAAAGTATTCTTTGCGTTTGAACTACCATTCTGTAACAATGCCAATCCTAATAACCCACGTTCATCTCTGAATGAAACATCAATGTGCAAAAGTTGATGTGTAACGTTACCATTTAGCAGTCTTATCACGTTCCCTGTATTCTTTTCTAGCAATATGAAATCATTTTTTCCCAAAAAGGCCATACTTGTTGGAAAATCAAATCCTTCTGCTACCTCTTCTATCCTTAAATTAGGGTCAGTTACTGAAGGCTGGGATATGGATTGAGTGGATTGGTTATTGGTAACAGTTACGTTAGGGTTTTGAATTTGACCAAGTATCGGATGTTCTGATACAAGAAATAAAAAGATAATGCAAAATAGCACTATAGGCAAGCAAGAGAGGATCAAATCTGGATCTTGATGATTGGCCAATCCTCTTCCATAACTTTGAATTTTCTTGTCTATCTGTACCCAAATTATTTTCACGTCTATCAACATATTTTGTAATATCTCAAATGGCCACGAACACAATTATCCTATTGCCTCAGAATAATGATTTAAACTTATTTTACAGAGCATAATCTCGTTCGTCTACCATCCTCCCGAAAAGTATCCAACCACATGCTGTACATGTCCATTTTGACTATTAGGGACAGGTGAGAATACAAGTATTTCATTATTGTGTCGATCTGATACGTATACATTGTCTTTGTTGTCTATTGCCAAATGTTCCGGATCTACAATCTGCCCAAGATCAGTTCCGTAAGTACCAAACTTTGTTATAAAATTACCATTGCTGTCGAATTTTAGCACACGAGGTTGTTTGCTACAGCCAGGGTCCGACTGAGGGTCAGTTACATACACATTATCATACTTATCGAGTGCTATATGTTCCATATGACAGAATTCATTATCGGAGGACCCCTTGTTTCCCCAAGATAATAAGGGTTTCCAATTGCTATCAAATTTCTGGATACGCTCATTTCCTCTCTCGTTTACAAAAAAGTTACCTTTTGAATCAATCTCGATAGTCGTAGGAAGATTAAACTCACCGGGATTACTCCCAAATTTACCAATTGCCCTCACAAAGGTGCCATTAATATCAAATTGCTGAATACGATTATTTTTAGAATCTGCAACATACACGTATTTTAATGCCCTGTCTACTTCCACAAATCTTGGATTATCAAATTTTCCCGGTTCACTGCTTGGATGACCATCCAAGTTACCAAATTTCGAAATGAAATTGCCTTTACTGTCAAATTGCTGAATTCTATGATTTCCTCTATCAGCAACCCATACATGACCCCTAGCATCAACATCAAGGCCATATGGTACTAAGAATTGTCCATCCCCTTGTCCCTTTTGTCCAAACTTGAATAGAAATGTACCATTCTTGTCAAATACCTGTATTCTGTTTCCATCTCTGTCCACGGAATAAAGATAAGTGTTATTATTGTCAAATTCTAGATCGTGGGGGCGTAGAAATTGTCCATCTTCAGTCCCTTTAGAACCCCATTCTCTAACAAACATATAATTTGTAGCCTGAGTCGGTAATTCTCTAACAAACATATAATTTGTAGCCTGAGTCGGTAATAATCTTGTTGATTCTATACCTAGCATATACTGCGTATGGAATACAGTCAATAAAAAAGTTAGAACCAATCCTACTACTATCATTATAATGTAGCTATTGATTGCCAAAGCCAATTCGATGTAATTTATATGATAATATAAATTATTTATATAAACAGAAGATTACTATCACCGACTTCAGATTTCATTTTCATATTAAGTCGTTTCACATATACCGGCTGGCAAAGGCATCATATAGCTCTAGCTATCCAACTAAGTGGGAAGGGTACAACAGTGGAACGATAATCCACGTGACAATCTTACCTCAGAATAACTATACCTCGTTTGAAAATCCCAAAATAGATGTAACCAACACCTAAAACTGTCAGGAAAACATTAATTCCAAGGCCTTTTGTCAAGACAGCATTCTAGTCTCCAACATACTTTGAGCCCTTTCAGTTAAATGAATTGGTCTGACAATCCATGTCTTTTATATTATCTAAATCCTATTCTTCTTCATCTTGATCCTTATCAGCCGTCACCTATCGTTCAAATTAATAAATTCTATCTACCCTTTGTGAATAAATTCACAGTCGGCACTCACCTCATCTTTGTCAATGCTAGTATTTATCCATGCATTGTCATTCCCTTCTCCGCAATCGACGATATCCTTGGCACCATCTGACTCCGTTGTATTCCTATATGAAGTATAGATAATATCGTCATCTGGACCACCACTTATTTCATCAGCTCCATGGCCACCGACAATAAAGTCATTACCTTGCCCCGTAATAATAGTATCAGGACCGGCGCC
>JAJPIN010000180.1 GCA_021324715.1 Nitrososphaeria archaeon | reverse complement strand
GACTCCGAATTGAATCATATATCCTCAATTTTGGGTATTATTTATCAAAAGTAGTCACAAGTAATAAAAGTAATTTTGTATATTGGAGATATTTGCCAAAAAAATAATAAAGGACAATGACATTTGAAATAATAACATGGACCCTATATGGTACGTTACCATTTTCATATTTGCTACATTGTCCGTTTTCAATTCATATGTAAATGTGTATGCCATAGAACTGAACTCTACTGATTCGATTACAAGCAACTTTAGCAACTTTAGCAACAACTTAAAGTCCAAGATACACAATCTAATCTCAGAGGCACTAAATGGCACTAACAACACCATGAACAGTAGCTTACTGTTGAGCAATGGATCTGGATCTGGTCTTACATCCAGCCAACTGGTGATATCCAAGAACACGGTTGTGTCCAATACCACTAGTAACACTAGTGATGGCAAATCCATAATCAAGAATAAAATTACAACCAAAAACGGAGTATGCAGTTCAGAAAAGATTGGAGGTAATGGCAATGATACATTAAGCTCTATTGGTAAATGTAATGACCAGCTAACTGGTGGGCCGGGTGCTGACAAGTTTACATGTGGTGAAGGAAATGATACGATAAAGGATTATAATCCAAAAGAAGGCGATATTATTTCAGACCGACAGAATTGTGAAAAAATACTTTAGGACTTTAGGAAATTAAATAAGTTTCAGTTATAATGATGTTATATGTTTAATGTTACCTTTTGTAGTAAATATGTTACAATTAATACTAAAATAGTTATGCCTTTCTTATCCCACTGAATGGGGCACCAATAATTTGATTCCTCGCTACTCTTACAACTTCGAATATGAGATTCTTGACATCCCCAGCTGTTTTGCCTAGCAGCCTAACTATTATTCCCTGTCTGGCTGGGAGAAATGACGTGCCACCAGATATCCAGCCCTCAATCTCAAATTCTTTGATTTTTTCATTAATCTCATTTAAGAGCTCTTTTACATATTGTTCCCTGGTAACGATATATATTGTTCCAAGTACTTCAAAATTTCCCAATATTCCATCAGCCGTCAAATCTTCTTTCTTCGGATCTAACTTTACAATATCTATGAACCTGGGTTTACCAGATTGGTTCTTTGCGATAGTTTTTATGTAGCAAATGTCATATTGGAATTTTTCACCGCTTGCAACTCTGCCGGGAACGATTATTTCTGAATAGATAATTGTGGCCTTTTCATGTACTTTCAATTCTACATCTTGGTAAAATCTAGAATTACGAAATGGTATTATCTGATCTGGGATATACTCAAGATACCCTCCTTCGTCTACCTTAATATTGACCATATGAGTTCCATAATTGCTTTCCATCTTGTAGATTCTCGTAGCTCCTTGCGTGGTAACATGAGCAAGAGCATTTTTACCAAGTGTGATACCTGTACGATATCGGTCTCCCTGCAAAATTCCCCCTGAAGGTGAGATGATATAAATGTAAGCCATGGCGGGAAGAGTATCCTCCAAATAAATTGCGCGTTGTATGAATAATGGTACGCGGCAAAATTGTTCTTTTATAACTGTCTTTCCGGTTGCTGGTTCCCTTTCTAGTTTAAGCTCCAAAATTCCGACCTTTCCTGACTTGCCAACTAAAAGCTGCCCTGCTTTTACTAAATATGCCTCAAGCTCTGGAGGAATATTTTGTGGTTCATACGAATGATTGGACATTGTCAATCTTCATCCTGGATTAGGTTGACAAACTTGCATATCGATGCAATTGCCACTAAACACCTGTGTGTATTGTAATTTTGAGTGTAAAAACAATTCACTAATAGCAAGTTAGCTTTTTACAAGAGCTTTTGGCGGCGCCGCAAAAAGAACATCCGCTATGATATGAGATATAACCGTATCGACACCTTGGCCTGTTTTGGAGTTAACAAAAACGGTGGGCTTGCTATTTCGAACAATTTTTGCATCACGTTCCATTATCTTTAAATCTGCTCCAACGTAGGGAGCAATATCTATTTTGTTTATTACAAGAAGATCACAACTTTCTATTCCAAGTCCCCTTTTCCTAGGATATTTGTCGCCACCTGTTACATCGATTATATAGATGAAATAGTCAGCAAGAGCGGGACTAAAAGTTGTTGTAATGTTATCCCCGCCGCTCTCTATCAGGATTAAATCTAGATAATTGTGTTTTGATTCTAATTCTTCTACTACAGAAAGATTTATCGATGGATCTTCTCTCACCGCTGTATGAGGACATCCTCCTGTAGCAACACCTATTACTAGGTCTTCGGGCATAAGCCCTCTTTCAGTTGCAAGATTTCTTCTCATCCTTTCTGCATCCTCTTTGGATACTACATCATTAGAAATTATGCCTGCTTTGTATCCCTTTGCTGAAAGTATTGGAACAATCTGTTCTATTAGCATAGTTTTACCTGAGCCTACAGGACCACCAATTCCTACGCGAGGAATTCGGTTAGAGGGCATAACAAAATTACCTTATTTTCATGTAATAAACATTTTTGAGCTCATCATTTCGTGCTTCATTTGCAAAATATCTAAACCGGGTGCAAATTGCCAAATGCTTGAAATTGGTCTGTCTATATTCCTTAATACAGATTCTAAAATGGCTGGTCTTATCTCGTGAATTATTTTCTGACCTTCAAAATGCTGGAGTATTCCCAATCTTAAAGCTGCTCCTATAACACTAACAGTGAATCCGTATAACAGTATCAATCCAGCTTTGTTTTTTGGGATATCAAGCGAACAGGTCGCTACCCCAAAGGATACAGGATACACTCCTGTTGCCTTTCCAGTAACAATAGCGTTTTGATAATCCTTTAACATTTTTTTGTGCCTGCTGAAAGTGCTAACACATTTCAGCAACTGATTACCAGACCTGACAGAAGCACTTCTTGGCTCCTCTATTAATCT
>JAJPIN010000278.1 GCA_021324715.1 Nitrososphaeria archaeon | reverse complement strand
TTGACTCGTGATAATCTTTATTGCTTGTGATTCACCAGTTGCCTTGGCAGCAGTTGCTCTTGCTTGTCCTTCAGCCTGGGCAACGGATTGATTTGCAACTACCGAAACAGACCTTAGATTATTTAGTTCAGTAAGATATTTTTGAAAAGCTACTACTTTTTGTTCTATTTGAGAAGCAAAAGCATCGGAAAATTTAAAGTCAGTGATAAATACATTTTGTGTCTGAATATCATTTGCAGCAAGCGTACTTCTTATCGCATTAGCAATAACACTTTTTGCCGTTTCTCTCTTTGTGATTAAATCTTCTGCATTAAATTTGGCTACGCTGGCTTTGACCGATTCCTGAATAGTTGGGGATATTACACGGTCTCCATAGTTGACACCCAACGTTTGATATATCTTATTTGCTTCCGTTGGATCAATTCTATAGTTTACTGCAATAACAGTCTGCACTTCTTGTAAATCATTTGATGCAGCACTTGCTTCTGCCTGGAACTTTTGTGTTCTTACCTCCATTGGAACGACTTGTTCTAGAAAAGGAGCAATGAAATGTACACCTTCTCCTAATACTCTATTTTCAACTGCTCCAAGGTAAAGCACTACTCCCCTATGACCTGCTTCAACAATTACTATTGATTCAGCCATTATGACTATAATAACAATTATTGTAACAACTGCGGCTGCAATTTTCAGCTTATTAGCAATCGGAAAACGAGGCGGTCTGTAGTATGACATCCTTAACTAGATTAGTGGTTATAGAATATTGTATATATATCTAGGCTTAATTCTGTGCTTTTATTACAAACGCTATGTAACTGAGGGTCCAAAAAAATAAGATAATTTATTATCCCATGAGATAAACAATGTTAACGCTCTGGGATATTTGTTGTTGCCCAGTCATTATTGGAGTAGATGGTGCAAATGCTTCATTTTTGAGCGATGTAGCACTATATGAAGTTGGCCCTGTAAAGATGGGCGTTGGTTGATCGATAGTTACTGTCCTTACTCCTACTATTTTAAGCCCTAATGCTGAAGCAGCAATATCTGCCTTTTCATTTGCATTTTCAATAGCTTCGTTTAACAATTGCTTTTTAATATCATCAAGTTTCTTATCTGACAAACTAAAATAAATGCTATTTACATTGTTTGCACCTGACGAAATTGCAGTATCAATCCATTCTGATGTTTTATTTACATTGTTGCTGTCTATCTGTATCGAATTGCTTACGGTAAATCCAATCAATTTGCCTTGGTTCTTATCTATAGTGTAGTCGCGGTTTGGAGTTATCGTGAATGATGATGTACTCGTTTCATTTTCCTTAACACCTGCTATTTTAAGAGCACTGATGATCTTGTTCATTAATTCAGAATTTGCGTCTAGTGCAGCTTTTGCCTTCGTATTGGTTGTTTCCACACCTAGTGATACAGTAACCTTATCAGGTTTTACCTGCGTTGTGGCAGATCCTGTAGTCAATAACGTTTTGTTATTATCAGGGGAAGATAATTCAGCGTATGCATTGTGCTGATTGATGGCAGGTAGGTAAACAAGCAAAACTGATATAAATAGGCCAACAAATGTTGCTATTGACAAATTTATTGAAGTATTGTGCATAGTCATGATTTAAAAATTACCATTTAACTACTAAGAGAAACTACAAGATAAGCATTTCATCAAGTATCTTAGTAACTTTGGAATGTCATGTATATTCAAAATTGTTATCATAATTATGTTTGGATGCCGCTTTAAACCCGCAATACAATAGTATTATTCTAATTCATATCTATCCTATTCGCATACCAACCGGTATTGTTTTAATTTAGAAATGGTTAGATATCTGGTTAGAAAGTCGGCATAACTTTAATGAAGGGATTGCCTTGTAAATTAACTAATGAAATGGTTCGGACACCATGAAACTGATAATAAGCCTAATCTTTTGTCCTGTAAATATTGTAACACGAAATTCGAGGACAAGGAAAAGTTAAAGAGACATGTAAGAGATGCACACAGTGAAGAAGGTAGCGCGGTATTCCAAAATATTACTGAAAATCTGAATTTATTTCATCATACGGAATTTGTCTGCGAAATCGATCACTTGAAATTCAAGACAGATGAGGAATTAATTCATCACATGAGACAAATTCACCATCATCATATTATAAAATGTCGAGAATGTGGCAAGGAGTTTATTCATGAGAAGGATAGGCTCCATCATGTTAGGGAACAGCACGAAAAGGAGGCTGACTATAGAAAGCACAAGCATCCTTAGATGGGGACTATTTCCTAATGATAAATAGCGTCTACTCTCGGTAAAAATTAATTGTTATCTGAAATGGAAGAATAATGATCCTAAAATTAAATTTTGATACATTTTAGTAGATGAGTATAAATTTGAATACTTGCTATGCTAGTTTCAATATAATCTGATGCAATTATATTAAATCTAATTTATTTTGTAAACTATCCCTCTTTGATAAAAAAAGTTTACAATATTATTGGCTGCAACTTCTGCCATCTTGGATCGGGTCATAAAAGTGGCACTTCCAATATGTGGTAACAATACAGTTTGGGGTAATTGAGTTAGCTGGTTAGATCTGGAAATAGGCTCATTTTCATAGACATCCAAACCAGCACCTGCTATAATATTATTTTTCAGGGCACGAATCAAGTCTCTCTCGTTTATTACTTTACCTCTGGAGGTATTAATAATAAAAGCGGTTTTTTTCATTAAATTAATTTTTGATTTATCTATCATGTGAAAACTATCTTTGTTTGATGATACATGAATAGAGACAAAATCGCTGCGTTGTAACAATTCTTCCAGTGAAACATAAGTAATATCCAGTTCTGATTCTAAGTCACGTTTCCGGGTTTTACTATGGTAAATTACTTTCATATCAAATCCTCTTGCACGTTTGGCTACAAGTGTGCCTATTTCTCCGAGACCGATTATACCTAAAGTACTTCCGTGCACGTCGTATCCAAGAAAGAGATCAGGCGTCCATCCAAATTTCCAATTTCCACCTCTTACATGTCTATCTGCATTTACTAAATTCCTAGCCGCTGTGAGAATTAAAGAAAATGTGAGATCGGCCGTGGTATTAGCAAGCACATTTGGAGTATTTGTAACTATAATTTTCCTTTTTACGGCTTCGCAAATATCTACATGATCGTATCCAACACTATAGCAGCTTATTACTTTGAGATTCGGTCCTGCCGAATCCATAACACTTGAATCGATTTTGTCCCCTAACATGCACATTACTGCGTAGGCGCCTCTAACATTTTGAATTAAATTTTCCCTCCTAAGTACGTCGGCTCTGGGATTCATCTTTAACTGAAAACGGTTTTTTAATATGGATGGACCTGGTTCTGGTATTTTTCTCGTTACATACACTTTATGTCTGATAGGCCTATCCATAAAATAATTGGTTTGTCTGCTTTCGGATATTAATATGATATGGAACCCGATTTTTATATTATATTTTCGTTACTCGCTATTAACCCTAACTAATTTTGAGTGTAAAATTTTTAGCAAAATAATTCCTATATAGTATGGCATATTGTAAAATGCAGCAAGTGCTGCCACTTGCGAACCAAAGAATTGTTGTGCAAAAACTGTTACCAGAATATTATTTACATAACTTAGGGCTATAAGCCCAGAAAACTTGTCCTTTGTTGATGAATCTTTGTTCATGAGGTACAAAACGAGATAACCTGTAATTGCAAATGCCGTAAATAATACGAAGGCAACTATAGTAGTTGTAATAACAAACGAAAGTTCCAGGAAAAAATAACTTGAAAATTTGGAAAAAATTGCAAAGTTAATTAAATCCATTAAAAAGATAGATAAAGGCAATGAGCTCTTGTTTATAGTGGTCGCTAATTGGGGCAAATATCTTTTTATAATTCCACTCCCAACTAGAGGAACAATCAGTGATATTACTAGTAATGATACCATATCAAATACTGGAATAGAAAATTCAGTATTAAAAAAAACATAGACTAATGTTGGCAATAAGAACGGAACCAGGAGCGAAGTGACTATTACCATTGCGACTATAATTGAAAGTCTACCACCTACGTAATTGGTAACAAATGGAGCCCCGAGTCCTGTGGAAATTCCAGACAATAATAGTACTGGCAACGCATATTTGGGAGAAATTTCATTAGTAACAAAATACGCTGATACGGGTATGATAATCAGTTTCAGCGTGGATAATATTAACAAGATTTTCGGTTTCCTAAAAATTGAGATGAGATCTTGGAAATCAAGTTGTATCAAATTCAGGAATAACAAAAAACCAAGAATCACTAGGATGTACTCAGAGAAAAGCTGCCCCTCAGAGGGGAATAGAACACCCAATATGGTTGAAATAAGAATTGAAATTGCAAGAACTATCAGGACTTTAGTATTGTAAGAGGTCAACGGAATTGATCAACTAACATATTATCATAAATCTTTATCAATATATCTTCTGGAACATCAGGTTGACAACTGAGTATCTTATTATTATACTTAATAACGTCTTTGAATAATACTCAATTGTACAAAACAAAGCCACAGATAACAAAAAAATATGAAATAATAAATACCACAGATAATTTATTATTGCCATGATAAGACAGACCATTGTACTTACAAATATCTTGTTACTAATCATAGTATCTTCAACACATATGCCCGTCATGGGTAAAACTCAAGAAGCTGA
>JAJPIN010000129.1 GCA_021324715.1 Nitrososphaeria archaeon | reverse complement strand
TCAATGTTAAAGTCCGTAAAAAAAGCAGCACAACAAGAGATGCCAATTTATGGGGAGTGTGGCGGACTAATGTATCTGACAAGGTCGATTACAGGATACAAAAACTCAAAGAAGCATTTTCGAATGGTGGGAATAATAGATGCTAAAACTGAAATGACAGGTAGACTCACGCTAAACTATACACAAGCAGACATGATTTCAGGAGCGTTTGGTAAAATCCAAAATATTAAAGGACATGAATTTCACTACTCATTACTAAAGGAATTGCCAACAGACACTCAATACGTCTACCACATGAAACGAGGAATTGGAATAGATGGGGGAATGCATGACGGTATCGTTGTACATAACTCCATGGCATCTTACATGCATTTGCACTTTTACGACAGCAGATTTCCTACGCAATGGATTAAAAGCTGCGTCAAATTTACAAGGAAATAGGAAATCCAATGGGCAGTTTGTACCTAGGGTATCATGAGTTGGTAATGCAAATTATTAAACTTCGCATTTTACTGACCAACTTAAAAAGCAAAACCATTTTGGTCTACAAATATTACCAAATATTTGCTTTAGACTTTTTCATACATTGTCATCCTAAAATTGAAATGTAAACCGATAATTTACGAAATTTTGATATCTCCCTGACCAATTGTGAGAATCTTGAGTTTATTGACTGAATTTTTATCCAATAAACCTCGACCGTCATAAACGGGAATATTTCCAATAAATTTCTTACCAAGTTTCTTGTATTCTTTATGATCGGTTGATAAAATTATCAGGTCCGAATTTTTTATTGCTTTCTTCAAATCTGAAGTTAGCAATACATTATCATAATTTAGTAAATTTGGATCGCTACTGACAAAAGGATCATGGATTCTAATATCCTTAACCCCAAACCTTTGCAGTTCTGTGATAACCGCGTAAGTAGGAGACAATCTTGTATCGGAAACTTCACCCCTGAACGCCAATCCCAAAATAGATATCTTTGCTTCGGGGAGATCTGAAAATTTTAATAGTTTGATGGCTTGTCTTACACAATATGCTGGCATACCATTATTTATAGATCTACTTATGTTTGTAACTTCACATAGTACGTTCATTTTATTTGCAACATCAAGTACAAACTGCGGGTATACTGGTATACAAGCTCCTCCAACCCCAATACCTGCCTTGTGTATGTGGCAGTACGGTTGTGAGTTTGCGGCATCTCTTGCCTGCCAAAAATCAATTCCAGCAACTTCACAAAATTTTGCGAGCTCATTAGCAAGTGCGATATTAACATCCCTATATACTCCCTCAAACAACTTTTCTGCCTCAGCTGTTCTAATACTTTTTAATATCAATACACCTTTCTTGAAAATAAGTGAATAGATAGTATATGCTAACTGTGAGCTGTTTGGTCCTAAAGATGAGAGTATGGCCGGATAGTTATTTTCAATATCTGTTATTGCTCGTCCTTCGTAAATTCTCTCAGGGTTATATATCATACAAAAGTCGCTTTTTACACTCAAACCGCTTTCTTTTTCAATTATGGGAATCACAATTTCTTCGGTTGTACCTGGAGGAACACTGGGGTTAAGTGATACTAAATCATTTTTTTTCAGCCCCCTTCCTATCATAGTAGCGACATCTGATACCGCCGTGAGGTTAGCTGATAATTCTTGATCCTGGGACAATACAGGAACACAAATCATCTTAAAATAGGAATCCCTTGAGGCCGTGATAGCATCATCATATAACTCGAATCGCCCAGTATCAATTCCTTTTCTAAAGGCTTCGTTAACATTTGGTTCAGGTATTATAGTTTTCCCTTTTCTTGCCTCCGTTAGAACACTCTCTGAGTTATCAACCCCTATGACATGGGCACCTGCTCTGAGCCAGACTGCTGCAAGTGGGGCACCAACATGACCCAGACCATAAATTGCAATTTTGAACTTACCGTCCTTTATCTTTTTTATTATTTTCCTATCTTGAATTAATTTGGAAGAGTTACCGACCATAAGCTTCCTTTACTGTTCCTTAATATGTACATATTGAATCTAGTCTGAATAACAAAGTTGGTTCGTCATTAAGAATATAGACTATTTTTAATTATGGAAAATAAATATTGTCAAATTTCTTAAAGATGACTAGAACGAAGTAATTGTTTATGACTCTAATTTTTTAATGGCTTTTGCAATTCTTTCAATCACCTGGAAGAATTGAGGGTCGAACTCTAGTTTATCTTCTCTTTTCCATTTGGAGTACACTCTTACCCTTTCTGTTTGCGGATCGATACTAATCTCGCCTTCTTCGATCATGAACGGCTTTAACATTTCAGTGAGTTCTTTATCAGATGCCAACTTCTCAGCCAGTCTGCCCCCGATCCATTCTATGTCAATAACTCTTTTGTTTCCGAAATGCCCCTTGGTTTTTGACCTGCACTTTGCCATATAGGATGATGGGCTAGATATTTTGACTGGTTCAATCAAATAATGTATTTGAAAATATTGCAGCGCTCCATAAGGGAGAGGATTTGGATCTTGTTTTCCCATATTGGTCTACGGGTTTTTGGATTCAAGCATATATCAATGTAGTGTAGAACGGCCCTTGTGCTTAAAAGTGAATTTGGCCTAAATAATTATTCCTTTAGTCTCCCATACGCAGTAAATAACCAAAGTCATTCATTTGACTTTGGTGGAATTATGATTGCTAACTATTAAAATCTGCCCCCTCATCTCAGCATTGTCATGATATGGCGTACCTATGTTCACATAAGCATTTCCTTTTTTCATATCTGAAATTAAATCAACCAATGGTTTTCCTTTAAGGGATCCTTGTAGTTCCGAGCTTGTGATGTTTCCCCTTATTGAAGTTTCAAGCCTTATGCCATTCTTTTTACTGTCTTTCAAAAGATCTACCACGGTCTCACCATTTTCTCCCTTTTTACCTAAATGAATTTCCGCACTTGATATATCAGAAGACCCTCCAATCTTTATCTTGTACTTTATCACGCTATCGTGTGCAGTGGTTCTAAATGAGGCAGTCCCATTTATGCTGGTATCTGTTGGTGGAGCAACCTGATCTCCTGACAGGGTAGCAGTAAATTTCGTCCCTAGCACTTGGGTCGTTAATATTGATATTCCAAAAATACTAATTACACCAATGAGTGCAATTACAAGCTTTCCAAAAGTGACATATATCAAAAACACAGTCTGCTAAATTGTTATTACTATCCCTTCGTCCTAAAAGCCTTATGCTCCGAGGCAAGTACTATCTGTAGAATTAAAGTAATTCAATTAGATGCATCATTGCAAGCACAGTAGATGAATAGGCGCTGATTACTTTGATTATTTATTTGCGTCAAGAAAAACAGAAATCTCTGAAACTTTTACCCTTTCTTGTAACATTGTATCTCTATATCTTATTGTGACTGTATCATCTTTCATAGTTTGATTATCAACGGTTAGGGCAAACGGCGCTCCAATTTCTTCGAGTCTTCTATATCGCCTGCCTATAGAACCTGACTCGTCATAAAATGCAGAATAATCTAATTTTAACTCTGAATAAATGTTCTGAGCTTTTTCACGTAGACCATCCTTTGTCACTAGGGGAAAAACTCCAACAAGTACTGGAGCTAATTGAGGAACCAGTTTTAATACAACCCTCTCTGCTTCCGTGTCCTCATAGTATGAGTGATCTAATATTGAGTAAATACTTCTATCTATTCCCATTGACAATTCAAACAAGTGTGGTAAAACTTTAGTATTATCTGATGGATCTATGACATGTAGGTTTTGTTTGCTTATTTCACCATGTCTTTTTAAATCGTAGTCGGATCGATAATTGCAAGCCACTAATTCTATCCATCCAATGCTAGTTTCTACTTCAAAATCAAAAGCTGTCGATGCATAAAATGCTTTTTCTTCATCCGAAAGTTGCCTAAATCTAGTACGCTCCATGTTTATTCCGGTCTTGCTGTAAAACAAAGAAAGGAGCGATATATAGTAGGCCACAAGCTTGTTTGGTAAATAGCCTTTGCGTATAGCGTCTTCAGCGTTGACTGAGTGGCTTGAATTCTTTATCGACAACAAAAGAGGTGTATCTTTAACCTGATCGAATTTTGGTAATTCATTTAATCTATTCGGATTACAGAATACCTCAATTTCTGCCTGATAAAATTCCCTCAATCTAAATAAACTTTGTCGTGGTGCAATTTCATTTCTAAAACTTTTACCTAGCTGGGCAACTGCGAGTGGGAGCCTACCTCTCATCGTTTTAAAAATCCTGGGGAAACCAACAAATATAGTCTGACATGTTTCTGGCCTCAGATATGCCTCTTCCTTAGAAGGTCCGATTTCCACTTTAAACATCATGTTGAATCTTTCTGATTCATGAAAACTGCCACTACATCTGGTGCACCTCAATTTGTATTCATTTATTATCTTATCAATTTCATTACCAGAAAGCAGTTCTGGAATCTCCTTGCCGGTTTTTTCAGTAATAAACCTATCTGCCCTGAAAGTTGCACCACATTTTTTACACTTTATTATAGGATCTGTAAAATTGTCAAGATGACCAGAGGCAACAAAGACACTCTTGCTCATAATTTGCGAACCGTCAATTTCTATCATATCATCACGTCGGAGTAACTCCCTCCTCCATAGTTCAATGAACTTGTTTTTTAGGTTGTTACCTGTTGGACCGTATTCCCAGAATCCTGCATGTGCATCTGCATAAATTTCACAGCTGGGAAAGTAAAATCCTCTTTCAAGGGCCAGTTTCATCACGGTGTCATAAGTGTTCAATTTTTTTTAATTCCCCTAGATTCTGTAAATCAGCATGCATTTATTTTTATTTCCACGACTTGTTGAAAAATCAGAGTAAAGATAATTAAGCTACTTTCTAAGATTGTGTACCATTTGAAGGTTCTTTGTATCTTCTT
>JAJPIN010000251.1 GCA_021324715.1 Nitrososphaeria archaeon | reverse complement strand
CAATCGGCGCTCCATAAGGTTCCAGTTATATTTATTTAAAAATGCTTTACGACCATTCTTCCCAAGACTATCACATAATTGTGGGTTGTCTTTCAAAGCAATTATTGCTTCTTTGATTTGTTTTATATTATCATATTAGACGACTATACAGGAGCGAGTTTTATTTACTGTTACTTGAGAGATATTGGTAACCTTGGGATTACTGGAGATCATCGCCTCAAAGATTTTATTTGGGCATCGGCATATTGTCGCAGAAAAACACTGAACTCATATCTGTAAAGACTATTACCTATAGGTTCATCCCTCTACATTAGATTCTGTAAAATATAAAAAAACATTTTCATGTCTATCAATATTCTTTGATACAATGACTCCCAGCATTCTCCATTCACGGGTAACTCTTGAAAGGTTAACTTCAAATACTGTGTTTCTAAGATCCGAAAAAGTGAAATTTTACAAGTGGATATTAATACGTTCATTTACTTTTTTAGAAAATCATCAATAAGAATTATAATAGTCATTGTATACTAAACATGTAGATTTTTGATAACAAAACTATCGTTTATCATACTAGCTGTATTGTTCTTAATCATTTTACCACCACATAGTATTGTACACGGCCTTGCTATGGATGTTAAATGTACTGTTTACCAGGACAGTGACGTAGATGTACGGATTCTTGTTATGGGGCTGAAAGGCAACTCTTCATATACCGCAGAAGTAATACCAGACCATAATCCACCTACGAATGTTACAACAAAAACAGACTCAGAAGGTATCTTCTGGGTGGTTGCTAAAGTTCCCAACGGTGATCACAGTCTGTTATTTAAAGTAAATCTCTATGAAGGTAAAGGCAGTGATAGGAATTTGGTCGTATCAGGAGATGATGATGCTCCATGTCAGGGTATTTAGTAACTAGTTAATCCCAGAAGCAAGAGACAATAAGTTTCTTGTTTCTAGTCATTTGCCTTCATGCTTCTCTGGAAGTAATATTTCAATTGGATTTAAAAATGCCATGCCAGAATGGATTCAAGTCCTTCCACCACAATTATTACATCCAATTTAGAGTCTTATAAGCAGAATATCTGCTGCATCAATAATAGCGAGTGAGTATGCCGCTGCTAATAATGAACATAAAGATACAACTAAAAGAAACCGTGATTTGAGAGATTTGAGTTTATTGAACTTCAAATCTATTCAGAGCACCTTAGTTTAATACATAAATATTGGCATCTACATGTATTACAGAATAAGAACCGCAATAGTAGAAGATTAATTTAATTTGGATTCCACGTCTTGGTTAAACAATCAGAATTTACCTTCATCTTTATCTCTTACAAAATGACAATTATTGGCCCTTTAATTTTCTTCCTTTACGTTAAAGATCTCATTAACATCCAGGGAGTGGTAAACTTTTTCAGGACTAACGATTTGTCCTCCAATAGTATAGATTTTGTCACCGACTGTTACTGCTTCTAGTCCTAATCTTTTGGTCGGCATTGATGGCTCATAAGTCCATTTGTTAGTTGCAGGATTATATTTCTCGACGCTATCCAACGTCTTTTCAACACCTTCTCCGCCAAAGACATATATCTGTCCGTCTGCGGTACTGGCTGCAAATCCGCTTATTTTATCTAGCATGGGTTGTCTTGTAGTCCATGTATCTGTTTCAGGATCATACATTTCATTCCTGTTAAAATTAGTTAATGATTCATCCATATCCTCTGACCGAACACCATCACCTAGAATTCTTCCCCCAATGGCATACAATTTTCCGTCAACTACAGCTGACGCAAGATGATGTCTTGCAGTTGGCATTGGTGTTTTCGTAGTCCAAGTGTTAGTTTCTGGATTGTAAGCCTCATTGGTATTTACCGGAACATCAGAAGAATTCAAACCTCCTATTGCATACAAGGTTCCATTGATAAACTCCGCAGACAGTGCACCTCTAGGTGAAGGTAGCGGCTTACCCTCTTTCCATTCATCTTTCTTTGGATCGTAAATAAATAATTTATCAGTTGGAACTTTCACCCCAGTGAAACCGCCTACAACATATATTTTACCATTATAAGATGCCGCTGCACCGTGGTCTATGGCTTGAGGTAATGCCTTAGCGCTAGTGTTCCATTCATTTTTTTCAGTATCGTATATTTCCAGTGTGTCCAGTTGGCCACCGGTGGTATATTCTACTCCTCCTATAGCATAAATCTTGTCTCCAATAGAATCTGCCTGAAGTTCAGTTCTTGCAGTTGGCATCTTTTCACCCGTAGTCCAAACTTGTTTTTGTAGTGTATCATATGATAATTCCGATGATGTAGTTGATGTTGATGATGCAATGTTCAGAATAGGTGAACCGTCAAAAAAAAAATTGTGCGGAATTACGATGGTTAAAACAAGAATCCCCACGAGGGTCAAAGAACAAGAGATGAATTTTGTCACAAATTCTTTTTCTTTTGGCTTCTTAAAAAGCTTGATCAGATGTCTCCTTATCTCCTTAACCTTATCATCTCTCGACAAGAACTGAGATCAGGTTGCGGGTTGAAAAATAAGTACATCGTGAAGTAGTATGTCTATTTATAATTTATCATAATCAATAGGTATTAAATTTTTGAATCCGCGAATTACCGGTATCGGCGACATAAACATCGCCAGATGAATCTACAAATATATCTTCTGCTCCGGAAATCTGACCCTTCTCATTGCCTTTGGAGGCCCACTTTGTGATGAAGGTACCATTGTTGGTAAATTTTTGAATATTATTATTTGACTTGTCGACTACATACACATTAGAAAATGCATCAGTAGCTATACCAGCTGGTTGCTTAAATTGACCGTTACCTGATCCATACGAACCCCACTTGTTGATGAAGGTACCGTTGCTGGTAAATTTTTGGACACGAAAATTAAACATATCTGATACATACACATTACCATCATTGTCAACTGCACTACTGTGCGGTTTATTAAATTCACCATCATTAGATCCGTTTGACCCCCATTTTGTTATGAAAACACCGTTGTTACTAAACATTTGGATATTTGAATTGTCCCTATCAACTATATACACGTTATTCGCTTGATTTATATCAACTCCATGAGCATGTCCTGAGAATTGACCATCATCTAGTCCTTCTGATCCCCACTTGTTGATGAAGGTACCGTTACTGGTAAACTTTTGAATCCGCGAATTACCGGTATCGGCGACATAAACATTGCCAGATGAATCCAAATCTATTCCTTCAGGCTTTAAGAATTGACCTTCACTTGATCCATTGGAGCCCCATTTTCTGATGAACGTGCCATTTGAATCAAACTCTTGCACACGGTTATTATTTTCATCGGTCACATATACATGACCAGTTGGGTCGACAACTATACTATGGGGATAATTAAATTCAGCTTTCTTAGATCCTTCAGAACCCCACATCAAAACAACGGAGTAACTTTGAAGGCCAAAAGTATTAGAACTAATAAAAAGCATCACAATAAAAATTCCAGGTGTAAACAGCATAATTGCATTACGAAAAAAAGATGAAATTTGCACAGCTAT
>JAJPIN010000120.1 GCA_021324715.1 Nitrososphaeria archaeon | reverse complement strand
TGTATTTATATAATCATTCCATACAATTCTTTTGCATTAAAATTGACATTTTTTAATATCGAATGATTTTATATTTTCATCAAACATATCATATAGTATATATATAATAACGACGTTATAATTTTTAATGACCTCAGATCTGAATATGGACTATAGTAAATATGACTTCAAAGATTCTACAGAGCTTTATGTTTATTTGAGTAAGAAAGGGCTTTCAAAGGGAACAATAGAAGAAATCAGTAAACTTAAGGATGAACCAGATTGGATGCGAGAATTTAGGTTACGATCTTATGAAGTTTTTCTAAGCAAGCCCATGCCAAACTGGGGCGGCGATCTGACTCACATTGATTTTCAGAATATTTACTATTATGCAAAGGCATCTGACAAACAAAGTAAAAGCTGGGAAGATGTACCTGAATCAGTAAGAAATACTTTTGAAAAATTAGGAATTCCTGAGGCCGAAAGAAAGTTTCTAGCAGGAGTTGGCGCGCAATACGAGTCAGAGGTTGTGTATCATAATCTGCGAGAAGATTTGGAAAAACAAGGCGTGATATTTACTGATACTGATACTGCTGTTAAGAAATATCCTGAAATTTTAAAGAAGCATTTTGGTAAGGTTATTCCTCCAGAAGACAATAAATTTGCCGCATTAAATAGCGCTGTATGGTCTGGTGGATCTTTCATTTATGTCCCACGAAACGTAAAGGTTGATCTTCCACTGCAAGCGTATTTCAGAATCAATGCAGAAAATATTGGTCAGTTTGAAAGAACTCTCATAATTGCCGATGAAGGATCAGAAGTACACTATATAGAAGGATGTACTGCACCAGTTTACACAACAGAATCACTTCATTCCGCAGTTGTAGAGCTAATTGCAAAGAGAGGCGCCAAGATAAGATACACCACTATTCAAAATTGGAGTAAGGACGTATACAACTTGGTCACAAAAAGAGCTTATGCATATGAGAATGCAACAGTTGAATGGATTGACGGTAACCTTGGAAGCAAATTAACGATGAAGTATCCAGGGGTTTATATGCTTGGTAGACGAGCACATGCTGAGGTAATTTCAATAGCTTTTGCAGGTAGCGGACAACATCAAGATGCTGGCGCAAAAGCAGTCCATCTGGCTCCAGAAACGACTTCTAGGATTACAAGTAAGTCTGTAAGTAAAGATGCAGGCCGAACTACGTACAGAGGATTATTGCATGTTGCAAAAGGTGCGACTGGAGTAAAATCAAATGTTAGATGTGATGCTTTACTGCTTGACAAGAACTCGCGAACTGACACATATCCCTATGTAGAAGTAAACGAAGATGATGCGACTATCTCACATGAAGCTACGGTTGGAAAAATAGGCGAAGATCAAATATTCTATCTGATGAGTAGGGGATTCTCAGAATCCGATGCTTTGTCATTGATAGTTGGTGGATTTATGGAACCATTTACTAAAGAGCTGCCTATGGAATATGCTGTAGAGCTGAACAGGTTGTTAAAATTAGAGATGGAAGGTTCAGTAGGATAAAACAGCCAAGTACTATTAGAATTGAATAAGGATTTTTTTCAAATAAATCTTACTTTTTTGCAAGGGACTGTTGATTTTAGATATCTTATTAGACTGAAATCCTTATAAACGGCCTACGACTCTCTGATAAGAGAATTGGAGATTCTAAATGGACTTTAGCATAGTAATAATGCAGCTATTTTTTTCTACACACTATTCAGAAAATCCTCCATTCCCATTCTCATTTAGTTCAATGATTGTTGCTGCTCTTATCGCCATTGGGTTGAATGTAGCGTTTGCAATGCTGAGAAAAAAAACTACTGATATTGAAAAAATGAGTAAAATCATGAAAGAATCAGTTGAATTTAGAAAGCAAATGATGGCTGCCGTAAAAAAGCAGGACAAGGAGCAGATTGCAGAACTAAAGAAAAAACAAGCATATGTAAATAAAATGAATCTAGAAGTTCAACAACAGCAAATGAGACCTATGTTTATTTACATGATACCTTCTTTCATGTTATGGATTCTGGTTTTCCCTCAGATTTTCGGTGGAGTGGTTGCTCTTTCTCCGATTCATCCTGAAATTCCGTTTATAACTTGCAAGCAAGAGAATGTAGATAGGGATACTCAGAAGAGCCCTGATGGAACTCACAAAGGCCCATGTAGGATTGTGGGGCAGATTTATTTGTGGGGATGGTTCCTCATTGTAAACTTTTCTTTTAACGGAATAATTTCTAAACTCACCAAAACAGCACTTCCAAGCATCACATAAATTCTACTTTTTATATTGTGTCAAGGTTGATGAACATGTTATGTTAGATTTCAATTAACGCCTTTTCATTTTATATTCGGAATTCTTGACATTAAGTTAGAAAGATTATTGATAGGGCGAGCAATAATTCTATTATAGTCATCCACCGTATCCAAATCTTGTGACAAATTATCGGATTTAATTATTATCGTTTGCGCGCCTGCATTTTTTGATGCTTTTATGTGATTAAAATAACTATTACTATCAAAAGACGTCTCAAATAAGTTAAATGGACGTCTGAACAGTATGTTTGTTCCATCCATTCTCATAGAGGGAACAATTATAGCACATTTTTGATATTTGCTAGCCACTGATAACAGTAATTCAATTTCATAAGAATTTAAATATACCAGATCTATGGGAATAATAATATTCGATTTGACCATGTTATCGTTACAATATTTGTCACCGGATTCGATAGCAAAATTCACTCCCCTTTCATTACAAAATATGAATCTGATTCCATAATAGTTTGAAATGCGTGCGACCTTTTCATCTTCAGAAATAGTTACTATATCAGAGATACTTTTACATTTTTTTAAATTAACGATTGTGAATTTTAGCATTAATTCGGTCAATACTACTTTTTGGGTTCTGGTAAGTTTTAATCTAGTTTTGCTCGATTCATATCGCTTAACTGGAATTAAAGCCACAACTTTCAAGATAAGTCAAGCTCTATTGAGATTATTTAATAAATAATTAGACAAGTTAATTTCGTCTTGCAAACTCTCCATGACAATATTAGTCTTGTAGACATTTATCCCTAGATCCCTAATTCTTTTTTCATAGCCATAATCAAATTCAGAGATTACTAGATTTGCTGCAATATCCTTGTAGTGTGATGCTATTCCAAATGGAGATAGTTCTATGCCCATTACTTGCATATACTTTGTAGCTGGTCCACTAAACGCCTTATTTCCGAGAAGGGGACTGACTGCAATAACTTTATCCTTTTTTGATTCAAGTACGTTACGGATTAAGGGAAATGAAATAATTGGTCCGATACTCGAGATTGGATTCCCAGGTGCAATTATAATTAAATCGGAATTTTTGATAAACTCAACTGCCTTCACATTGGCTTTTGCACTTTCAATCCCTTTGTATATTATTTTTGAAACATCAAATCTTGCACTATTTTTGACCCAATATTCCTGTATATGCATGTCGCCGAAGGGAGTTTCTATTCTAGTTTCAACATGATCATCTGAGGGGAGTATAATTTCAATTGATATGGACAACATTTTTCGTACCCAACTTGTAATCCAAGAGAGTGATTTTCCTTGATTCAAAAAGTTAGTTCTCACAACATGGAGGGCAAGATCTTTGTCACCGATATTGAACCAATAATCTTGTCCGAGTTTTTTCATCTGTTCCATAAAGACAAATGAATCATCTAGTATGCCCCATCCCCTGCCTTTATCCAATATACCGGCAAGGCCGTAAATTATGGTATCAATATCTGGACAAATGTATAATCCATGGAGCCATATGTTGTCTGCAATATTTGGCACTATAATCAAATCATCTGTCATCTTTGATAATCCTCTAGCTAATTTTACGGAGCCTGTTCCACCTGCCAATAGAGTTATCAAAACAAAAGAACACTTTTGTTGATGTTACAAGTTTTTTAAATTTTCCTAAATTGATATCCTGTACATGTGGTATTGGGTCGACCTGGCACATTAATTTTGATGTGTGAGCTGACTCAGTCAAAACTGCAAGGTTAGATAAAGATTATAAGCAGGTTGAAGCAGTTTCTACCCTGTGAATAGTTTTAGATTCATTATTGTGATCTTATTGATAACATTCACAGTTACTTCAATTAGTTCAAATGTTTATGCCGTTCAAATGACAACTGTCTTGTCTCCGAAACAAAATCAAGCTGAACCACTTTTTACTGCAAACCGGTTTATAACGATACAATTTCCGGTAGGAAGTGACCTAGCAAAGAAATACGGTAATATTGATGAGACAGTTAAGTTTAAAGCAAATAGTTCCACGCCTGGGATGGCAGAACTACTATCTGACATAAATAAGGATATCCGCACAGAAAAACAAAGTCCCATTCGTATTGAAAACGGTACTATTGATTATATTGGAACCTTGAAGGGCAGTGGTGATAGAATGATAGTGTCATACAAGATAGTATTTACACCCAGTATAAGTGGATATACTCTTCCAAGCAATAATACAGGAACGTCCTTGGTTGATCTGGATTGGAGAGGCTTTTACACTACAAGACCACTTGAACTTCAAGTCCCTAATGTTGGTAATATCAGTATTAATTACCCAATTAGCTTGATACAAGTTACTCATCCTGATCTAGCTCAGCAACTTGAATCAACACAAGCAAAGGAAATTTTCCAAACACCATTATTTAATTTTCAAGATATTGGAACCCCGATGGATCGTTGGCACTTTTTATTTGATCCAACAGGTAGCCAAGCCTCTACTGCCGGTTCAGGATTTCAAGAGCTAGGCGGGGCTCGAGCAGTTTCCATTTACTCATTAGGCGAGAGTAGTTTTAGGGAAGGAGTTATGGAAGCAAAGGAATCTGATGCAAAGGCAGCGATTAGTGGGACAAATGCCAATGTCCATTCAACTACACCACCACCTAGTGGCCAAATTCAAATACCTGGCTTCGCAACCGTATCTAAGGTCGGAAATTCTGAAATTGCGTATGTTACTGCAAACGCTCCAGAGGGGACTGCAACTGCAACAGGTGGTTTTCCATTGCAGGTACTCGGTGTCCTTGCAGGCATGATGGCTGCTGTGTCAGTATTCGTCTTGTGGAAGGCAAGAAAATAGTCTGATTTCATCTATTATATTTTCACTCCAAACACGTACGAAAGCCCATACTAAAATTCTAATATGAATGCGCAGAATTATTGAGATTATGATTAATTTGGGATAAATCAAGAATTTCATGCCTCGAAAATATCTACCTAATAGTATCATAATTGTCAGCGGTGTATTGGGAAAGATTTTTCATCACTCTATTTTATTTCCTTTTATCCGATTATCTAGTAATTAAAAATGAAAAGTGTGTTTGCTAGCCGTAACCCTCCTTTTGTTCTAAGTGGGATTCCACTGAGCGGTCAACCTGGGATCATACAGGAATGTTCCACCCTTTTTGTCCTTGCTCCACCCAGGTCGGCGGTTTCATTCCAGTATTGACATCTTCAGGCTATTCACCATCATCATCATTTTCATCAACTGGATTACCTTTCTGTTCCGTTGCCAGGTGTCTCCACCTAATTATCGCTAATTTGAGTGCCTGTTATGAGGGAGGAGTTTCCTCTCTTTCGAGTAACCCACACGCTAGCTAACAGAATAAAATCAAAGATGATGATTAAAAATTTTATGCCCCAAACTCTTTTTCAAGCATCTCTCTTTTTTTACTCATTTGGAAAAGTGAATCAGTGTGCTCATAGGCCTTAGTCCTGGGTCTGCCGAATATCATTGATTGAAACAGAAGGTGATTTTCGGGAATTACAATGCCTGTTTGGTCATCAGAATAAAGAATCTTTAGAGTATCATCACTTTTTCTCATTGTTTCTTCATGGATATGCACCATATTAGTATCATCATGTTTAAACCCAAACTCTCGGGCTTTAACGCGAATGTCAGCGGTGCCCTTTGCTTTACCAAGAACAGCGACTCCAAATTCGTCATGATAAATTTCAGACATAGAATCAAAGTAGGGAACCTTATCTTTGAATCTAATTGTCATTTGATGAAGGTGCATCATTCTTGATGGAACCTTATATGCTTCGACATATAGTTTTACTGACGGCAGGAACGACTTAACATCTTCTTGATGATGCGGATTTTTGTCCCACTCTATGGAGTCCTTAACTTCTTTAGTATCTTCCAAGTCTGCCCATCTCCTGATTAAGGTAACATCATATCTTTGGATCTTATCTCCAAACTTTTCAATCAGTGGTTGCATTATTCTGCCCATACCTGAAACGTTGCAGCTGCCCTGGATAACATACTTTTGATTCGCCACTTTATCATAGTTGATCCTTGAATTGTGAATGATGTCTGCAACCTTTTTTTCACCCGCTCTATCTTCACCTCCTTGAAAAATGGCACTCTTGCCCATAGGAATGTAAAAATTTTTCTTATTTGTATAACCAAAACCATCTTTAGCCGCATCGATTACAATATCGGATGCTTTTACTGCATCGGAGATTGTCCCGGAAATATCATATCCCTTTTGTCTAAAATCTGGCATTTTTTCTTCGGGAACATAAACATCAAATTTCTTAGTAAATGCCTCATCAAGTCTATCATCTATTGAATATTTTCCTATCCCAACAAGTTGAATCTCTTCGTCATGAGAAAACGCAGACGCAATTCTTCTACCTATGTTTCCATATCCATTTATGAATACTCTTACCATTTCTCAATGTTTTTAAGTGAAAATAAAGGATTATTTAATGTATTATTAAATGATTCTTAAACACTGTTTCGAATCAAGGGTTTTAGTATTGATACTAAACTATACACAGGATAAATTATTTATTTCATAAATTATAACCATTAAATATCAATACAGTTAAAAAATTAACATTACGGTATGAAATGATAAACCATAGTGTTTGATATGAAAAAGATTTTAATAATTGATAATTATGATTCCTTCGTTTATAATCTTGCCCAACTATTTGGTAAACTCTCTACGCAACCAGTAGTTATTCGTAACGACAAAATAAGTATAAAAGACATAAAAAAAATGCAACCTGATGGTATAGTTCTATCACCGGGTCCAGGTCATCCCGCTGATCACAAATCATTTGGGATATGTGGTGACATTATTGAATCTATTGGACCAACAATTCCATTGCTAGGTGTATGTCTTGGCCATCAGGGTATAGTGCACGTTTATGGTGGCAAGGTTACAAACGCCCACGTGGTAAAACACGGAAAAACAAGTAAAATAAAGTACCTAGACAAAGAATTATTTGAAAAACTATCAAACCCCTTTGTTGCAACAAGATATCATTCACTAGTGGCATCAAGGGAAAATTTTCCAAAGTGTTTAGAAGTAACAGCAGTATCACTTGACGATTTGGAGATTATGGGTTTAAAACATAAAAAATATCCAATATATGGTGTTCAGTTTCATCCAGAATCGGTACTAACAAAAAATGGTCATCATATACTGAAAAATTTCGTCAAAATAATGAGAAGATAATGTCGACAGATTATTTGCAGCAACAAACAAGAAAAATTTTATCCAAGGAGCAGATAGGGAAAAGCGAATTTAGAAATGCAATAAATCTTGTCTTCTTGGACGAAATTCCTGACTGTACAATTGCTTCTTTTCTAACCGCGCTAACGTATAGGGGAGTTAGTTATGATGAATTAAGAATAATAAGGGAGATTATGATTGCACATTCACATCTAATAACGCCTAACGTAAGTGGTCCCCTCATTGACAATTGTGGTACAGGGGGAGATATGGCTAAATCGTTTAACATAAGTACCGCTGCATCTATAGTTGCCTCAGCTTCTGGGATAAATGTTGCTAAACATGGTAACCGCTCCGCTAGTGGAATGTTTGGCAGTGCAGATTTTTTTGAATATATAGGATTTAATTTGGAAGTTTCAGAAAAGACGGTAATTGAGACACTTGAACAAATTGGGTACACTTTCCTGTTTGCACCTAAATTTCATCCTAATCTAAAAAGGATTGCAGGTATAAGAAAGGAGTTAGGCTTCAAAACTATATTCAATATAATTGGGCCGTTATGTAATCCATGCACAAATATTACTGCTCAAGTCATAGGAATATCTGATCCGAAATTTTTCGAACTTGTATCTAACTCCATGGTAAAATCCAACATCAATAAAATTATAATTGTCCATTCATTCGATGGCATGGATGAACTGTCAAATACTGCAAGAAATACGATGCTCATGTTAAAGTCAGGCCATATTGAAAGGATTGAAGTCGATCCAGAAGTATTAGATATGAAGGTTGTGAGAAAGGAACAGATTCAAGTACAATCAAGCGAGGATTCTGTAAAGAGTACATTACATACGATTTACGGAAGATCTACTAGCGCAAAGCAAGATATTGTAGTTCTGAACACAGCACTTGCGTTAATTGCAGGAGAAAAAGCTGAAGATATTAGTGATGGAATAAAAATAGCTCGAGAGTTGATAAAATCAGAAGTCCCAAAGATAAAACTACGTGAGCTAATATCTAGTTGTGGGAACATTCAAAAATTGAATTTTGTAGAAGAAAAATTGTCGTTATAGATTGTATTAATTAGCTTATGCATTGAATAGCACTTGATACATCCAAACCAAAAAGATAAAAAAGAAATTAGGATTTTATCTTCTTTTTGGTTTTGCCTTAGATTTTGATTTTGGTTTTGCCTTAGATTTTGATTTTGGTTTTGCCTTAGATTTTGATTTTGGTTTTGCCTTCCCCTTTACCATTTTGCTAGGGCCACCACCAATCTTGAACATCTTGGTTCCACAAACTGAACATGTTCCCTTAGTTGCAGGCCTTCCATTTTTCATTACTACCTGTTGTTCGCCTTTCATTGCTCTTTTTGCTTTACATTTTACACAATAACCTTCAGTTGCCAACATATTCACTTTATGGTGGTTCCTTATAAGAATAGCTCTGACCAACTTCAAATGGGTAATATTACTCGCAAACACTGTATCCGCTTGTTCTCTTACTCGGTTATGATAGCTTTTAGTTATGTGATACATATAATCAGAAGAGTATATCAAATCAAATCTGAGTGTATTGAGGGCAATTAAATTACACTTGCAGCATATAACCCTCATACATGTGCATATTGAGAAGAATTAATTTTGTTATGGTATATGATTATTTACTCTGCGAATAACATAAGTGAATTTATCTATATAATTTTCCTACCAAATATAAGGTATGTGGTATGTCCAATCATTCGCATTGATGGCCTTGTCTTTCCTTCTCTCGCCTCTATATTGCGGATCATGATCTCTGTGCTCTCAATATCCATAAATCCCACTTCGTTCATGTGTTTTGAAGTTTTCTCCAATTGATTCATAGTAGGACATATTACTGCTACAGATCCACTATTCTTGAGGCATTTGTGAACAATCTGCAAAACATTCCAAGGATCTCCCAAATCAATTATCGCAATATCAATGTCAGTGCGTTCCAATCCTTCAGTCATTATGTCCTGTTTAAACATTGAAACATAATTTTCCATACCTGATTTTTTGAGGTTCTTCCTTGCTATTTCCATGAATTCCTCATTAATGTCATATGTAAAAACGTGACCTGAAGGTCCTACCAAACTAGCAAAGAATGTGGTTAATGAAGCACTTCCGGTACCTATTTCAAGAACATTACAACCACTTTTTAAGCCTGTTCTTATGGCAATATAACCAAGATCTTTGGGATAAACTATTTGCGTCTTTCTATCTGACTTCATCACAAAATCAAAAATTGTTGGAAGCATCAAGTACACTTTTTTTTGTTTTGATGTAATTACTGAAGAACCATACTCAAGCCCCAATATGCTATCAAAATCTATTATTCCTATGTGCGTGTGAAGTTTCTTATTTTTTTCTATCCTAGTTAGCCAATTCTTGCTCGCATGATAAAAAAAAAGTACATACGCGCCATCTTCTATTTCCATCTAAATATTGTGGTTCCATAGAGGTAAAAAAATCTTTTAATTAAAGTTTTAATGTGATTTGATTAATTAATGCAGGAGTCTAAAATGGGGTACCCAATGAAATCTCATACACTTGTCCAAAATTGAGCGATATATTGCAAGTGAACATAATTAACACAATCAGAGCCTCTGAATGTGATGAATTTCTTAAACATGCTAGACTTGATCCTAAAAGGCAGAATTATGATTCAGTTCATCACAAGGTGTAATTATTTACGCTTGTAGTCTCCATCATATGATCTTCTGTCGTAAAAAACAACGGATATGTGACACAAAATGTCCTATACTTATATCAATTTATACACCCTGAAAAGATCTATTTAATTTGGCGAACGGTTGACTTTACCGGTTAATTGCCATGCATTTTTGTTACCTTATGTAACGAACGCACTGCAATTTAGGTGCAACTAAACCAATCTATATAGTAGCGGGAGATTATTTTTCCATTGAAAGTACCATCTTGAAGTTAGCATCATTATTTTCGGGGGGAAAGGATAGCACTTACTCAATATTTGAAATGATCAAACGAGGACATGATGTTGTATGTTTAATTTCTATTCAATCTTTGACTAGCGACAGTATGCTTTTTCATTTTCCGAATATTCATCTTACAGAAATTCTAGCTAAGGCAATAGATTTACCTGTGAGAAACTTTCAATCAAAAATTCCAAATCTAAGCGATGAGGTACTAATACTTGAAGAAGCGCTTGTAAGCGTCGTAGATGAATTTGGCATACAAGGAATAGTACATGGTGGCATATCAAGCAAATTTCAAAAAAGGAGTTTTGACGGAGTCTGTAACAAATTGGGAATATCGGTATTTTCACCACTATGGAATTTAGAACCAAGTAATTATCTTCATAAGATAATTGAACAAGATTTTGAAATTGTTATAGTAGCTGTTTCGGCGTTAGGTCTGGGTAGAGAATGGCTCGGAAGAGTGTTGGATCACAACAACCTCAAAAAACTTGAATCATTGTCATTAAGATATGGATTTAATCTAAATTTTGAAGGAGGTGAGGCGGAAACAATTGTTGTTGATTGTCCTCTATACAAGAAAAAATTCAAGATCATACAGGGAATCGTTAAATGGAGTGGAGACAATGGAATATTTGAAATAACAGAATATGAATTAATAGATAAATAAATGCTAGACAACCTTCGCTCAAGTCTTGGGGCGGCTTTAAAAAAGTTAGTCGGTGCATCAGATGTAAATGAAGAATTAATAGATTCTTTATGTAAGGATGTACAACGAGCCCTTCTTCAATCTGATGTTAATGTTAGACTGGTATTGACTATAACCCAAAATCTGAAAAGAAGATCCCTGGAGGAATCTCCCCCCAAGGGTTTATCAAGGAAGAACCACATCGTTTCAATCCTTTATGATGAACTTTCCAGATTGATGGGATATAAGGGCGATCTAGCTGCACAAAATAATCAGCTTGAAGAGCAAGTGATTTCATTTGTTCCTGGAAAATTCAATACTGTATTGATGTTCGGTATTCAAGGTAGCGGAAAAACAACCGTGACCGCTAAGCTGGCTAGATGGCTAACCAAACATGGATACCATGTAGGAGTTGTTGGAGCAGATACGTGGAGACCTGGTGCTCTTACCCAGCTTAAAATGAATTGCATTAAAATTAATGTCGAGGTATTTGGAGATGAATCTACCAAAAACGCTCCTTCAATAGTTAAGAATGGAATTGCATATTTTAGGGATGCAGGGGCTGATGTGGTAATTATTGATACTGCTGGTAGACACAAAGACGAGACAGAGCTTTTGGATGAAATGAAAAAGATGTATGAAATTTCAAAACCAGAGTTAATATTATTAGTGATTGATGGAACAATAGGACAGCAAGCATATAATCAGGCAAAATCCTTCCACGATACGGTTCCGGTAGGAGGTATCATCATAACAAAGCTTGATGGAACCGCAAAAGGGGGTGGTGCCTTGGCGGCATCTGCAGTTACGGGTGCAAAAATTTTCTTTATAGGTAATGGTGAAAGAATCGATGACCTTGAAGTATTTAGCCCGACAAGATTTGTAGGCAGATTGTTGGGCATGGGCGACATAAAAGCAATTTTAGACTTAGCCAAAGATCTGGAAATACAGGCAGATGAAAATCAATCTAAGAGAGTACTAAGTGGTAAGATGACAATAGAGGATTTTTATGCGCAGATGGAAAGTGTAGGAAAAATGGGATTTAGAAACATTATTGATAATCTACCAGGGCTGTCAGGAGTAGTCAAAGAAGATCAATTGGATGCTATTCAAGGTAAACTAGAGAAATGGCGGTATATTATCCAGTCGATGACCAATGAAGAGAAAAAAAATCCTGAAATAATCAATGATTCAAGAAGAAAAAGGATAGCAAGAGGCTCTGGAGTAGCCGAACATGATGTCAAAGACCTAATAAAAAATTTCAATAACTCAAAAAGTATGATTAAACAAAGTAAAGGTAGACAAATGCAAGGTATGCTTAGGCGAATGGGAATCGGATAAAGAGAACAGAAATTTGAAGAAAGATTTTGTTTACAATTTGTGCGATTGGTGTTTAAAAAGACAATCTATTCCATCACTTCACCTGAAGGACATAGATGAGGATTGCGAAATTTGTCATGGAATAAGGAAGCAAATTCACAAAATATCTTGCGAAATTATTCAGGCAACGAGGGACTATGAATATCATAGTTTCTTAATTGGGTTGATGCTAGATCATAACTTTTATGATAACGAAGATAAGTTTAGATCAAGGTTCAAAATAAGGGGAAAGGAGAATATTAAATCTAGTCTCTTGGGCGAAATTAGAAAAAATTTTGCTGAACTTTCGCATAAAAAACTTGATTTGGATTCCCCTGACATTAGTGTGAAGCTAGGGATCGGGAAAAAATTTGAAACTATTGTATCTGTCAATTCAAGTACAATTGTCTTGAGTGGGCGTTACATGAAACCAAAAAGATTTAGAATCGTGTATCGTCACCCTGATAATTCTTTAAAAGTCAATCGTAGTCATATAGAAAATATTATAAAGAAAAAATTGATGAATCTTTTTGAAACTGA
>JAJPIN010000089.1 GCA_021324715.1 Nitrososphaeria archaeon | reverse complement strand
TCCTGGTTCTGCAGCAGGAGCCAAGGGTGGGGCTGCTCGCCCATTAAAGGGGAACGTGAGCTGGGTTTAGACCGTCGTGAGACAGGTCGGTCTCTGCCTGACAGGGGTGTGGTTGTTTGAGGGGAAGTTGCCCATAGTACGAGAGGAACAGGGCAACGCAGCCTCTGGTATATCAGTTGTCCGACAGGGCAGGCTGAGCAGCTAAGCTGTTTAGGATAACTCCTGAAAGCATCTAAGGAGGAAACCTTTCCCGAGAAAAGACAGCCTTCTGTAAAGAGGAGGGTGGCCAAAGAAGATGGCGTTGATAGAATGGAGGTGTACGCATCGAGCTTTTTGCGAGATGTTCAGCCTGCCATTACTAATAGCCCAACGCACCTGATCTACATCTAACTAGATGATGGATTCAAAATCATTCAATACGATAGAGTTCTCTAATTTGTTCAAAACATCATATTGTTCTTTTGTATGACACCTTTTTTTATTCTCTATTTGATATTTCATAATCGTAATAAATAGGTCTTGTAAAGGATTGTTATAGTGACATCCAACAGTCTACAAAATTTATATAAAAAAAAAACTCATAACTCAAGAAGATCTTATGGCAAATCTGTAAAGATCTTCCCTGGAGGGATTAGTCATAATATTCGTTTTTTTAGACCCTATCCATTTTTTGTGAATAAGGCAAGAAATAAACATCTTTTTGATGTAGATGACAATAAGTATGTGGACTACTGGATGGGACATTGGGCGTTAATTCTAGGTCATTCACCTACCGTAGTTGTTAAGAGCCTTGATAAGCAAATCCGTCGGGGTACGCTATATGGTACTGCGAATGATATAAGCATAAAGCTAGGCGAAATCATAAAAAAATCGATCCCTATTAGCGAACTTTTAAGATTCTGTACTACTGGCTCTGAAGCTACAATGTATGCAATCAGAATCGCTAGAGCTGTAACTAAAAAAAGGATTATCTGTAAAACTATTGGCGGCTGGCATGGATTTAATACAGATTTGATGCAATCGGTAAATTATCCATTCGAAATTGATGAAGGAAAAGGTATGACTGGAGCCGAGGGTGATTTTGTTGAATCAATTCCATTTAATGATTTAGACAGATCTATCAAATTGCTAAACAGCGTAAAAGAGGACTTGGCATGCATAATTATAGAACCAGTATTGGGTGGCGGAGGATGTATTCCCGCGGATATCAATTACTTGAAGGGTTTGGAGGAGTATTCCAAAAGAAATAATCTATTGTTTATTTTAGATGAAATTGTTACTGGATTTAGATTGAATTTTGGAAGCGTTTGTTCCCTATATCGTTTGAATCCGGATATCATAACGCTAGGAAAGATTGTTGGAGGAGGCCTTCCAATAGGAGTTGTATGTGGTAAAAAGGAGATAATGAAAGTAGCCAACCCAGTAGAGAATAGGTCTAAGGAACAGCTATGTTATGTTGGCGGTGGAACCTTTTCTTCAAATCCTCTTACAATGACTGCCGGATACGCTACCTTAAATTATATCAGCAAAAACCGACAAACAGTTTATAATAAAATCAATAAATTAGGAGACATAGCACGGATTGGTTTAAGAAAATTATTTTCAGATTATCGATTGAAAACAAAAGTAACCGGCACTGGTTCCCTTTTTCTAACACATTTTCTCTCAAATAAAGTAGATGATATAATGAACGCAAATGATGTATCTCTGTCTGATAATGAAACCCTTGCTAAATATCATTTTTCATTAATGACAAAATACAGAATATTTTTTCTGCCTCATAAGATGGGCGCTATCTCAGCTGTGCATGATGTAAAAGATATACAGAATCTTATTAATGCGACGGAAAAAATAATTGAATCCGATACCCTAAGACTAAGAAGGAAGCACTGAATTCTAAATTCGCTTTGAAAGAAAAATTTCAAATTAACTAAACCACGAAAGTACGTGTAGCTTCAATCATTGTTTCTGTGATAAAATAATTGAAATACTACCAATAATTTCCTTTATATTTGATAACATTGGACAAGTTTAATCATTCAACCTTTTCAATGGATAACACTAGTTTTGATTTTCAAAATTTCAAAACGTCTGATAAAAAGAAAGTGTGGATAGAAGCTTTTGGATGTTCAGCTAATATTGCAGACGCAGAAATAATCAAAGGAATGCTTTACGAGAACGGTTATGATTTGTCTTATAATAGGAAAGATTCAGACCTTACCATCATAGTTACGTGCGCCGTAAAAGATGCTACTGAACATAGGATGATTTCAAAAATAAAAAAATATTCAAAAAAGCCACTTATTGTTGCTGGATGTCTTCCAAAAACTAGTGAAAAACTAATTGAATCATTTTCTCCTAATTCATCTCTTCTAGGTCCACAGTCGTTAGATAAAACAATAGATGTAGTTGATGCTTGTCTAAACGGCAAGAAAATTGTGGCATTAGAAGACTCTATGTCAACGAAAGTAAATCTTCCTAGAATGAGGCTAAATCCAGTAGTCAGTATTATCGAAATCTCTAGTGGATGTCTTAGCGAATGTAGCTTTTGTCAAACGAAATTAGCAAAAGGGTCCTTAAAGAGCTATAGGATTGGTGAAATAGTAAGACAAATGGAAGATGATGTAGCAGCAAATTGTAAGGAAGTTTGGTTATCTTCTACGGACAATGGTTGTTATGGATTGGATTTAAATACTGATCTAGTTGAGCTACTAGAAAAGTGTGCAGATATTGGCGGAGAATATAAAATCCGCGTCGGAATGATGAATCCAATGTACGTTCCAAGGTTTTTAGATAGATTGATTCAACTTTATCGGAGTAATGACAAGATATTCAAGTTTCTTCACATGCCCGTCCAGAGTGGGAGTGAAAGAATTCTTCGTAAAATGAAAAGGGGGCATACTGCTAAAATTTTTCTTGACGTGGTAAAAGAACTAAGGAAAGCGATACCAGAGATAACAATCGCTACGGATATAATTACTGGTTTCCCTTCAGAATCCGAAACAGACTTTGAAGAGACACTTAAGCTTATAGAAGACAGTCAACCAGATGTTGTTAATTCATCGAGATATAGTGCTCGTCCTGGAACCGTTGCTTCAAAATACACTAGACTTGGTACAAAAGTTGTAAAAGAAAGAAGTATTAGATTACACCAGACAATTAAGAAAATATCGATTAGAAGAAATCTAATGTGGCAGGGATGGAAGGGCAAGATCTTGATCGATGAACTTTTGGATAATAGTAGGTTACAAGGCAGAAATTATGCCTACAAACCGGTAATAGTCGATTTATCAAAAGGAAAAAGATTAGATCCGAAATGGGTATTGGGACAGTATCTAGCAGTAAAAGTGGTAGAAACTTCAAATTATTCATTACTAGGAGAATTAATTTTCTAATTCCTATAATTTTATCAACATTTTTGTACCAAATAAGATACTTGATTTAATCTACTAAATTTTTATCCTAATAATAGGTGTTCAGAATAGGAGTTGATTTGATTGTCAGAGGATGGTATTGAATTACGAAAACCTGTACTGTTAATCGGAATCGGTAAAATTGGCAAGGATATCCTATCGAACTTAAAAAAAGCTGAACATGATTTTTTGTTTATAGATACCTTCAAAGAGGAACTTGAAGATTCAAACTCAGTTCATATTGATTGTAAATCTTGGATAAACCCTTCGATTTACAAAATCAGATCCTTTCTAGAATTTCATAAAGAAGAGATATCTGTGAAGTTATCAAAATATCAAACTATCATTTTAGTAACTAGTCTGGGTGAAAAAACAGGCATTGCCATTGCACCTATGGTTTCACATATTGCAAAGGGGATACTCAATAAAAGAATTATCTCATTTGTGACTATGCCGTTTGGTCATGAAAAGGATAGATTATTTCAAGCTAGCATATCATTAAAAAGAATATCATTAAATTCTGATATTAACTTTGTTGTTGATAATGATGCTTATTTGGAAATAAATCCTTACCTGACAGTTGAGGCCTGCTCTAAAATAACCAATGAAATAGTCCTCAACACAATCAAACTAATTCCTGAGATCGTGTTAACTTTGGGAACAAGCATAGTTTCTGGAACCTTGAAAGAGAACAGTATTGAAGTAGGTGTTAAAGATCTGATTGCCCAACTTTATTCATCACTGGGAACATCCACTATAACAAAATCAATTCTATATGTGAATGGTGCGAGAAATGAACCAATTGGAAGATTAAATCAAATATTGAGTAATTATCAAAATTCTATGGAAGGAGATGCAAATGAAATTTCATTTGTAGTTTCTGATTCTTCTAGAAATAACATGCATCTCATAGCGTCAATTAAGGGGAGAACAAAATTTGATTCCTACGATCCACTCAACCTGATACCTGATGAAAACATTTTAGATTGGGATATACCAGAATCGCATCCGAACATAGATCTACCGTTACCCTTAATAGATTAGGTAGAAATTACTATCGTCTAAATTAATTCATTTACTACTATTCATAGGTTAGCTCAAAATTTTAATACACTAGATTAAGAAATTTCTGTACTTTCTATTTACTCTTTTTGCGAATCTTTACTTTCTGTTGTCACAATCGACTCCTCAGTAACCGACTCCTCAGGTTCTAGCTGTGGCGCTTTCTCCTCGATAAATGAACTGACTATAACCGTATCATCGTCTTCTTTTATCATTCTTAACCTTATCTTCCTTGGTGGGTTGGTTTTTCCTCTAGACCAGATATGTCTATTCAAATCTTGGTCTAGCTTGACTTTGTTAGTTTGCATGTGACGTTGTGTAAACTCCTTTATGATGTTTATTACTCTATCAGTTCTTCTGTATTTTGGAGTATCCCACGCCTTTGATAAATTCACAGTATATATTCTTGTTGTATTTTCTTCTGACATTTTATCTCATTCACTATCCATTTATCCCACGTTCACATCCGACTTTCTCCAAGCCCTCCGCTTTGGATTTGTTCTAGTGTGACGATGGGTTCTAATTATTACCCAGGCTGGCACAGGTCTATTCTGTTTGACTCTCTTTATCAGTCTCTTTTTTCTCGAAGTATTCTTTCGTGCAGCCATTTTTTTAGACTGGTTTTTTGCCTAATTTTAAGTGTTGGTTTATTTTTTGACCTTAGGTTTTAACCAAATAGCAGTAAACTATCTCACAACTATCATCGTTCGATGCTGTTGAGAGGTTATTAGAAAATCTTAGAGGTCAAGTCAATCAATAGGTTAAAGATTAATTCCCAATCATCAGATGATAATGTAAATGGAGACAGAGTTTGTCTGTTCTATCTGCTACAAATTCTTATGTACTATCTACGATAAACGAAGAATCAAGTATCTACGTGTAATCCCGGCTCATATATTGCGTAAAGAAGGATGCAAGAGCATCTATCATAAGAAACTAACTGATTCGTTTAAGAGCTGAAATACATACAACTATTCAAATTAAATGCTCTTTGTCAATTATTTCCAGATTTTTCAGTAGATGGTACGGAAATTCAACTATTCTTTCTCTTTACTGATTGACTATAATTTTTCCTTCCATAATACCGGGATGAATTGAACAATAGTACCTATGAGCACCTATTTTATCTGAAGCAATTACCGTAGTAACTTCTTGTCCACTTGAAATAAATCCTGTATTAATATTCATGTCATCAACTATAAAATCATGTTTTCTGAAATCTTGATTTGCAATAGTAATTTTTAGCGGCTTATCGATTTTCACAGCGATATCTGGATTAGTAACATTAAATTTGTTATCTTTCATTAACAATAATATGCCCCCTCTATCGGACAATTGGTTATTGTTATTAGAAATGAGATTTCCAATTCCCCATAACGAACCAACTACTATAAAGGAAATCGCAATAATAGCTATAATGTTATTGTTCAAGCCAATTTTCTAATTTAGAATTTGGTGTTGACAAATATTAAAATTGATAAATACAATTTTTGGAGATTAAATATTTTGAAAAGATATAAAATAATTTGAAGTTTAAAACATAATTGATACAGGTTGACTATTCAGAACTAGCTTCTGTATTAGCATCAGCACTTGCTGGTGTGTTTTCAGTCTGACTCTGAATACTCTCAGAATCACTGACAATCTCGGCAGTTGCAAATCTGTTTCCGACCTGGATTATCTTAATTTTTGTATTTTGGCCGACCTTTCCATTCTTTACAAATATTACAAATCGTTGTATTCTTGCAATTCCGTCTCCTTTTCTACTCAATTCTGTTATCTGCACATCGTATTCCTTTCCAACTTCCACTGGTTTTGGTCCAAACATGTCGTTTGTCTTAAATCCGTTGTAACTCATAGTTAACCTTGTCAAATATTTATTCCATATATAAACTGTCAAAATTTATCCAAATCAAGTTCCTATTCTGAAATTTTCATTGCACAAGCCTCTCAAACATTCAATAGCCGATAGCGATGCCAGGTAACTGGTTTTAGGATTTGTAGGGCTCGGAATATTCTGAACAATAACATGGATTTCTCCAAAGCTCCCCTTACATAGTATTTCATGCTTATTTACTGATATCATTGGGTCAGCTATTATCTTTACTCTAGTATTCTCTAATCCAATCCCAGCTAATGCTATTGAAACTGCTACATTCACGTTTGCAGGAAATAATTCAATTGCTGTAATAGCACTGCCCTCAAATAGGACTGTTTCTTTCGAAATATCATCCAATTTTATTTTTGAATTTTTGAAATATGGGGCCCCTGCAAATGATTTGGGATGTTTCGTTGTTGTAATGGTTAAACTATCCAGATATTTTCTTACGCTCCTAATTGAGTCTAATCCTGCTATGGCACCAGTAGGTATCCATATTTTGGCATTATTGAAGATCGATAAATCTTGTAGTTCCGATAGGAACTTTTGATCCGAAAAACCACCTACACTCAAAACCAATAGATCCTTTTTTGACTTAATGATTCTTTTACTAAATTCCCTAACAGCGTCCTTCGAAGCACATTCAATTATAATATCTAAACTGGAATAAACCGGAGACTCGTAGAATTTATTAAAATCCGAGAATAAATGCAGTTCAGCATTATCTTGACCAGCTGAGCTAATGACTTGAGGCTCTTTGTCAAATAATGCCACGATTTTGGCATTTGGAATCTCTTCCCTTTTTGCTGCTGCTATTATCTCTTTACCTATACTACCAAAGCCAATGATGCCAACTTTTTTTACCATATTGTAAGAGCTTTCACTTTTTCTCAATATTTGGATTTACATAATTCCCAGGTCATAGTATAAAACTTTAGAAATAGGATATAGGGTGTTAGATATTCAATTAACGTCTTCTGCCCATACGTTCTGGTTTTCTTTGTCCAGGTTGACGCCTTTTTTCAAATCTCTTTACAAAGTTTATCTTGTTTCTTAACTTTGAAATTGGATTTGCTCTTTTTTTTCCTTCAATCTTAGGAGTTTGACCTCTTACTTTTCCCGCCTTTGTTAATGATCCATGAGTTGGCATTTGACCTATGTTTGATTACGATATAATATATCTATTACTGCACATTTTTTCCCTATTTTCTCAAAATTAAATCAAAGTGGCAAGTATTGCCCTTACCATAAGTGAAACGGGCAATGTTATCCTAAATTATACTAGTTTAAATTTATAATTAGATAAAAAAAGCTCATCACATGACATTAGTCCAATCGATGCATTTCGATCAAATTAAAACACTAAAGAAAGAGCGTAACGCCATCATACTGGCACACAATTACCAAGTTCCGGAAGTCCAAGATATAGCTGATTTTATTGGCGACTCATTAGCTTTATCGCGAGAAGCAGCCAGAACAGATGCCGATATTATAGTTTTTTGTGGTGTGCATTTTATGGCAGAAACTGCCTCTATACTGTGCCCCGAAAAGAAGGTGCTTATTCCAGATTTAGAAGCAGGGTGTTCACTTGCATCAACTATTAATTCATATGAACTAAAGAAATGGAAAGAGGAACATCCTAATGCTGTCGTTGTGAGTTATGTTAATACCAGTGCAGAAGTAAAAGCCCTTTCTGACTATTGTTGCACTTCATCCAATGCAGTTAAGGTTGTAAACAGTATACCGAGTGGTACCGAAATCTTATTCTTACCCGACATGTTTCTAGGTTCTTATGTTGGAAAAGTCACTGGCAGGAAGAATATGTATGTGTGGCCGGGAGAATGTCATGTTCATGCGGGTATTACAGCAGCTGATATTAATAATATAATTCAAAAATACAATAATGCAGAATTCATGATTCATCCAGAGTGTGGCTGTACTTCGTCAACCCTTTACAGTCTGGCATCTGGTGATATATCCAAGAAAGCTCACATACTGTCTACTGAAGGAATGATGCAATATGCCAAGAAATCCGATAGTAGCGAATTTGTTGTTGCAACAGAGACAGGTATAATGTATAGAATGAAGAAAGAAAATCCAGACAAAGTGTTCATACCAGTCAAGGAAAACGCTGTCTGTAAATATATGAAAAAGATTACAATAGAAAAAGTAGTTGATTCTCTAGTACTTGATCAATATGAAGTCAAGGTTCCTAAACATATTTCGGACAGAGCAAGAACTGCTATTGAGCGTATGTTATTGATATCCTAATCAATATTAGTAAATAAATAAATCAATTGATCTCCATAGAAAAGTCTATTGATTTACTCGAATGAGTTAATGAACCTACTGATATCATATCTGGTAAAGCAGATGCGTAATCCTTGATATTTGAAAGATTCACACCTCCCGATATCTCTACTTGAATTTTACTTCGCAAGCCAGATCTCCTCAAATACGAAATAGTTTTATGAGCTTCTTGGGGAGAAAAGTTATCCAGCATTATAATATCCGCGCCACTTTTAATAGCCTCTATTGATGCTCTCGTATCAGAAACTTCACATTCTATCACTATATTATTACTAGATTTCGCTTTAGCCGTTGATATACAATGGCTAATCGAATTGGTTACCGCCAGATGGTTATCCTTTATAAGTATCATTTCACTTAAAGTATTTCTGTGTGCAGATCCACCACCCAATTCTATTGATTTCTTGTCAAAGAACCTTAAACCCGGTGCAGTCTTTCTAGTACCTGTGATCTTTATATCATTTGATACAGTTTTTGCAATATCTACAAATTTCTTAGTATCAGTAGCAATTCCACTCATACGCATTATCAAATTTAAAGCGGTCCTTTCGGCTTTTAGAATCGATTTCGTATTTCCCCTTATCATCATTACCTTGCGACCCTTTCTTACACTATCACCATCTTTAACAAGTGCCTTTGATTCACAATTGCAAATATCAAATAATGTATGAGCTTCTTCCAGCCCTGCAACGACTGCAACTTCAGATTTACAAGTAATAAACGATGTGGATTTCGAATCTTCATCGACCAAGTACTCACTGGTCAAGTCGCCCTGTCCGATATCTTCTCTGAGAAACCCAATTAGAGATTCTCGTAAGTTAAAATATTGATTTAGATCTTTTGATTTTTGCTCTGAGGTCAAGTTACTTTTAGTGCATATTTATGTGGAGTTGATATTTGAAGTGTGGATGCAACCAGTGAATTCTTTGAGTCAAATATTACTATTGTACCTGACCAATCAGATGAAAGTTCGGTAGACTTACAGACGGGACATACCTTCCCAATAGTAATGGCTCTACATTTTTTACACGCAAGTTCCTTAGCCATTTAAGCTGGCACTGTTCCCTTTTTTTCTTTTTGACCACTTGTCACAGGGGCCTTAGCCTTTTTTATCTCATCTTCAATCCACTCAAGAGCTCCTAGAAAGGGCTGTCTACAGGTAATTCCAATCTTGCCCATGGCCGAGCCTTTTCCTAAACTAATTGCAGTTACCCTAGCTCTGAGCTTCGAACCAATCTTAAGGGATCTGGCTGATTGATTTGCAACTATTACCCCTTGTTTGACATCGCTTTTCAGATAGTCATCGGTAATTTGAGAGAGGTGTAATAATGCATCGGTCGGGCCTATTCTAACAAATGCACCAAAATCTGTGATTTCAACAATTTCCCCTTCGACAATTTCTTGCAATTTCGGATAAAACGTCAAAGCTTTGAATGATACCTTATGAAAAGTAGCACCATCGCCGGATACCAATTTTCCTACTTTATTTGTTTTTGCGTCAATAATCATGACAACATACCCCAATTCAGGATTAATCATACTTTCATACTTCTCCTTGAGAATTTCCATCGTGGTCTCATTGAGCGATTTTTTCATCATATTGGGCGGTATTCTAACAACGTCATCCATGTGTATTATCGCAAACATTACTTATTGTCTAATTGGTTTGAATTATCAATTTATGAACCTTTTCATTATTCTTGCTATTTAGTATCAAAATGGATCCATTGTATGATTTAAATATTCTCGGGAAGAGTACGAGAGTATGGTCTCAATAGAGCAAATCATGTCAAAATTACAAACAATAGAAGATCCAGAATTGCATAAAGATATAGTGTCAATGGGCATGATTAAAGACCTTACGGTTAACGACGCAAAAGTTGGATTCACATTAGAGCTTACTACTCCTGCGTGTCCTTTTAATAGCGAAATTGAAGAATCTGTTCGCAACTCTATGATGGACTTGGGAATTAAAGATCTTGATCTCAAAGTAACTGCCAGAGTTATGGAAGGACGTTCAATATCAATGGACGAATTGCTACCTGGTGTAAAGAACATACTTGCGATTGCAAGTGGTAAAGGAGGTGTGGGAAAAACCACAGTTTCTGTCAACCTAGCTCTAGCACTGTCAAAGACCGGTGCAAAAGTTGGATTATTAGATGCTGATGTTTACGGACCAAGTGTTCCACTCATGTTAGGACTTAAAAACGCGCCTGAAGTAATTAATAATAAAATAGAACCTGTCTTGGCTCAAGGTGTAAAAGTGATCTCAATGGGATTCTTTTATGAACAATCACAGCAGGCAGGAATCTATAGAGGTCCAATAGTAGCTGGAATTGTAAAACAATTTCTAACTGATGTAAACTGGAGTGATCTCGATTATTTAATAATTGATTTACCCCCAGGTACTGGAGATGCACCACTAACTTTGGCGCAAACAATACCTATAACAGGAATAATTATAGTTACTACTCCTCAAGATGTGGCTATGAACGTGGCAGTAAAAGCGGTAGGCATGTTTAACAAATTGAACGTACCTATCATAGGAGTCATAGAAAATATGAGCTATTTGGAATGTCAACATTGTAATAATAAAATTAATATTTTTGGTACTGGAGGCGGTCAGAAAGTTAGTGAACAGTTTAATGTTCCTTTCATTGGGGAAATTCCTCTTAATCAGCAGATAATGACCGCAAGTGACAGCGGTAACCCCGTAAGTATTTCAGAACCAAATAATAACCAAGCAATAATATTTGACAAAATTGCTCGTACTGTTGCTGGAAGAATCAGCATAATTGCCTCTGAATTGCAGGAACAAGAAAAATCTGTAAATGAGCAGCCAAGAGAAAAAGAATCTCAAAGTGTCAATACCGCCTAATGTTCTTAAAGAACTAAAAAAACCGTTAGGAAAACTAGTTTTAGATAGAGATATCACAGAAAGAAAATTAAGAAAAGAAATTGTCGTCAATAATGAAAAGTTAATAACGGTAGGGGACCGTACTACCGAGAGAGTTATTTCATTTAATATTTTTCCTAACTTGGCCATCATTGACGGAATTGAGAGAAGGCAAGTTAAAAATTCTACCGGATCCAGTAGAGTGACTGACAGAAAATCTGTAGGCGCCACAAAGATTTCTTGTATTAATCCTCCTGGATCAATTACAAAGGAAGCAGTTGACAAAATAAAATTTGCTCTGTCGGTTGAGAAAAATTTTGTTTTACAGGTCGTCGGTGAAGAGGATTTATTGACACTTCCTGTTTGTTACCTTGCACCTAGTAATACAATAGTATGTTATGGTCAGCCATTAGAAGGATTAGTTATTATCAAGGTTGATCATTCTATAAAACGAAAGGCTAAAGAATTAATGAAATTAATAAACAGTAAATTGTTAACGGGGTATGATGACGTGGTGGCTGTTTGAAATAGAAGTGATCTAAAAACCATAATTTCTGACCCCGACGGGATTATTACATCAGAGTATTTCGAGACCATAAAGATTAATTTCTATAAGACATAAAGAAAATTCAGGCATGGCAGGAGCACTCGCATTTTGACATTTTTACGTCGAAGGAGCAGTCATGATCCGATCCGCACGAATCTCCCATAGGCCATTCACCAGGGCATTCAGCATGACGATTCCTTTTACAAAAGAAAGTAAGTGTCATTTGAATTTAACACGAATACTGTTGTTTGAATATTTGAATATTTATATTTCTTGTAACCGTGAAATCAACATAAAGTATATTATTTGAATAAATTTTATAAAGTACTTCATGGCCCACAATATAGCTATTATTTGTATTACTAAAAATGGAATCAATATATCAAAAAGAATACAAGAAAAAATCCCATCCGCATCAATTTACGTACAGTCAAAACATAAAGATTCTACTGACGGGATTATCTGGTTTGAAAAAAGTACAAAAAATGTGATTGAAGAGGCTTTCAAAGAGTATGATAGTATCATATGCATTTTTTCATTGGGAGCTGTCATCCGTTTGATATCAAATCTCTTGGTGGATAAGAAGACAGACCCAGCAGTTATCGTGATAGATGACAAAGCAAATTTTGTCATAAGTGCACTCTCGGGTCATCTAGGGGGTGCTAATGCTTTATCCAAATCTATTGCAGACATTTTGAATTCAACAGCAGTCATCACCACAGCAGCAGATGTTAATGAAACAATAGCAGTAGATCTTTTAGGGAACAACTTTGACTGGCGTATCGAGAATTTTGACAACGTTACTACGGTAAGTGCACATATGGTAAACGAACAAAAAATAGGGGTTTACCAAGATGCTGGTGAAACAAAATGGTGGGATAAAGAATTACCAAAAAACGTATCAATAATAGAAAATATTGATGAATTGAAAAAAGATAATTTTAAAGCCGGATTGATTATCTCTGATAGAATCATAACAGATCCACTGTTGATTAAAAAGAGTGTAATTTATAGACCAAAGAGTCTTGTTGTAGGATTGGGTTTTCACTGGGACACTACTGAAAAAGATATAGAAGATGGAATAAGAAAAGTATTGAAAGAAAATGGTTTGTCTTTTCTTAGCATCAGAAACCTAGCAACAATATATAGGGGAAAATCTCCTCCCTCATTAGGTTCCTTCTCTGATAAATATGGAATTCCTCTAGAGTATATTGATAAAGAGAAACTAGACAAGGTGACGGTCCCAAATCCCTCAGACGTCGTAAAAAAATACGAAGGAACATCAAGTGTTTCAGAAGCTTCATCTATACTTAGCTCAGGTGGTGAGCTTGTGGTCAAGAAGCAAAAATTCCCACCCAATTTAACAGTTGCAGTAGGTCGTGTCAATTACATTAGGGAAGGAAATTAGGATGAAAAGGGCTCTGTTACTGATTGATAGAGGCAGTAGGGAACCAGAGGCTAAAGAAGAACTTTCGCAATTGTGCACTCTGATAAAGGAAGAAAGCAAATACGCCTATGTGGATCATTGCTTCCTTGAGGTTATACCCCCTTATATTGAAGAGGGAATTAATACGTGTATATCCCATAATGTAGATTCAATTACTGTTATCCCCTATTTCTTGTATCCTGGAATGAAGCTAAAAGACTCTGTAAAAAAGACAGCAAAAATTTGTTATGATAAAAAAATAAAAGTCGTCATTGCCAAACCTTTGAGTTACCATACGACACTTAATACGCTTATAAAAGATAGAATTAATTACGCCAGACATAAAAATAAGATAATTCCACAAAACTGCAATTGCGACATTCTTGTAATAGGTCATGGAAGCAGTGATAGCAGTGCCAGGACTGCATTTGCATACACTGTTAATAACTTGAAACCATTTTTTAGGAGTGTTACTTTTTGTTTTCTGGAACTGGATGAACCGCGTATAGGTAATGGAATAGAAAGAATTATTTCTAACAATCCTGATGTATTGATTATAGTTCCTTACTTTCTACACAGAGGAACTCACATAAAAAAAGATATTGTACAAGATATTGACTCTGCTTTGGTAAAATATAATGTGAAAAATATTCCGGTCTATATTACTGAACATCTTGGTGTTGACCCAAAATTAGCAAAAATGGTACTTGAAAGAGCAAAGGAGGCAGAAGAAAAAGTTGGCTGAAAGTAACGACACACAAAAAAGGGCAATTAGGGCAAAATCAAGGGACATGTCAGAAGCTTCTTTGGGAATAGAAGAAAGGAGTATGAGAATAATTGAATCAGAGATAGGAACTCATGATTACACCGCACCCCAATGGAGTATTGTAAGACGTGTAATTCATGCAACTGCGGATTTTGATTTTGCAAAACCTTACAGGAATGGAATTATCTTCTCAGCCAATGCAATAGAAAGTGCTTTTGAGGCATTGAAAAAGAGGCGATACATTGTTGTTGACGTCGATATGGTACTGGCAGGAATAAACAAGAAATCTGCTGCAAATATTGGAACCAGTGTGATATGCAACATATCTAACAAAGACGTAATTAACATATCCAAAAATGAGAATAAAACTAGATCCAAAGTGGCAATGAGATACTCATCAAAAGAAGTTGACGACGGAATTGTTGTGATAGGAAACGCTCCAACAGCATTATACGAATTAGTTAATATGATAAAAGAAGGTGTAGCAAGGCCTTTACTTGTAGTTGGTATACCTGTAGGGTTTGTTTCGGCTGAAGAATCGAAACTTGAGCTATCAAAGACTAATATCGAATTTATTACAAATATTGGGAGAAAAGGTGGAAGTCCTGCAGCCTCGTCAATAATTAATGCCTTAATGCTCATGTATATCAATAACTTGGATTAATAGGTAGGAACTGAGGAAGTTTGAATACAAAGGCTTCACATACAGCTGAACACGCCTTCATAGGATCGCTACAAAAAATAGTAAAGAAAACTTTGAAAGTGAGAAAGGTAGAACACAAAGATTCGGACAATGTCGC
>JAJPIN010000077.1 GCA_021324715.1 Nitrososphaeria archaeon | reverse complement strand
TATGCTGGGTTCCAGTCAAATTTTAATCATTAAATCTGAATTTTCATTTCATTCGTATACCCACTGGGATGAGTCATAGCTGTACATTATCATTAGATGCTTTGCAATTATGAATCGTTTTTATCTCTCAGTTCTAATCAACCCTGAGCACTTCTTTGATGTTAGCTTTCCCAAATAACACTGAACTAAATCACTCGGTGGTCATATAATACACTATATAACGAAGTTAACCTGGGACACGAGTTGATGTTCGAAGAAAATTTTGTCCTTTATAAAATCACTGCCACCAGAACTATCTATATAGAGAGAAGTAAAGCTACTGACATTAATAAATTAAAACCATTTTGGTCATCGGATTGATAAAACGGCGAGTCATTTTGATCGACTCTTGAACTATCCTTGGTCAATATTGCTTGCGAAAAAGGTAAATGATACTGCCATAATAATTACAGCAATAACAAATTTTCGAATGTGATTAAAATGAATACACAAGAACAAGTGGAATATTGGGAAAACGGGATACTTCAATGCAAAATTGAAAAGAAGATGGCAGAAGAAATTTTGAAAGATCACAAACGTTGGGGCAACAGAGTCAGAATAGATGGGGATAAATTTCACGTTCAAATCAGAGGAAAAGTTGGAATGAAAGGAGAAAAAAACAAGGCAGCAGCAGATGACCTTCCAGCCGGTCAGCCAACAGTCGGTTTCGGCGTTGCCGCCGGCTACGTGGAATAATACTTGTACTCAAAAAGCTTGTTTGCCGTTATACATTAAAAAAAGTATTGAAAGTACGCAAAATCAAAATATCGAGTTGAGTGTGTGGATTGTCCGCAAAATATCAATTAATTGCTGTTTATTCTCAAAAGTTGCCTTGTCATTACTAAATGTATTTTGAAGTATTATCATCCTTGAAAGATCTTATACTACTGAATTCAGCAGAATCGAGATGGATCTACTCTTTTATTCCAATCGTCAGAAGATATCCTACCCTTAATTCGTTGTCGTAAATATAAGGCCTAATGGCATTCAGGAAATCTTTTCGCAAGAGTTCCACTTTTTCTTCGCTTTGTTCTTTGACTAAGCGGATAGCCTGTATCAAAGGGCCGTATTTTGAGCTGAAATGATTCCAATAATGATTTGGGCTCAATATCGGGACATTAACAGTACCTCGTTCAAAATATATCCCGTTGACTCCTGTGAGACGTTTTCGGATAACCTCTGGAATTCCCCATTCCATTGGGGAAGGAGGAGGATTCGGAACGGCAGTAGCGGTATATTTTGCAATTGTCCGAAACATACTTCCTACAGAAAGTTCCGGAGGCCATGTTGCAAACCCAATTGTACCGCCTTTCTTCGTAACTCTTACAATTTCTTTAATTGCCAAATCTGGATGTGGTGCAAACATGTGTCCAAAAGTTGAAAGGACGATATCAAATGATTCATCTTCAAAAGGAAGAGCTTCAGCATCTCCTTGTTTCCATTCTATGCCATCCATTTCTGCCATTGATTCCTCTTCAACCGCCTGATCTAAGAGTTCAGGTGTCAAATCTAGTCCGGTCACCTTTGCTCCTATCTTGCGAGCCGAGATGGCAGTATTTCCATTTCCGCACGCGACATCAAGGATAGATTTGTCTGGAGTGATATTTACTAATCGTATTAAATGTGCCGATATAGGTGGAATAAATGTCGCTATACTACGATAATCTCCAGAAGACCACGTTGCAATAGCTTTTTGCTTAAACTCGTTCATAGGAGCGGATATCATAGTACCTACTTTTATACTCTGCCCGCTGTCTCCATTCATTGAACTATTTTATTAGTTGGATTATTCTCAACAAATCATTCAACGGCCAAGGTTCGAACCTGGATTCATCATCATTGGATGGCCATAGTTGAAATCAGGATTATTCATCACGGACATGTCATGGCCTCCCCCTTGCATACCTTGATGCAACATCATCAATGCTTCAAATCCCGATAACTCTCGCGAAAGCAGAATTTTACCGTTCGCAGGATCAATTATTAACTTATGCACTTTACCACTAGAATCCACAACTGCTACAATGTAAACAAGGTATCCATTTTCATCGCTAACATGAGCTCCTACAGCATGAGAACTATTCCCAATGCTCTTTTCTGCTGCGCTTGAAGCGTCACTTAAACTAGTTTTTATCTGCGAAGCGATTGCCTTTGTAATAGCGGACATGAAGTCAATTGATCCTGTTATATTTTCACCTCTCGTAAAGTTCATGCCAGACCCCGGACCCATTTTGCCCTTATCCATCATATTAGGACCACTCATCATCTGCGCTGATATTGCTCCTTTAGTCAATAAGGTTGAACTGGTAGCCAATAGCAGCGTAAGAAGAATAGAAGTTACAAGCAAGTATATTTTGTTCTTATGCATGATCTTAGTATTTTTGGTCCACTTCTTAAGTATTGCTTAAATTAGATCTTCCAATCTCAATTTCCAATCGATACTGTATCACTAGTTTGAATAACCTTCTCATCGACTGAACTTTTTATTATTTGTTGAGCACTATTCAGCATGGACAACTTCGAACCAACCCAAAACTTTTTTTTATGATGGACCGAATTCACGGCATACAGCATTCATCACCCTATTCTTAAGTATTGCTTAAATTAGTTCCCGAAATCTTATTTATTTTTGTAATTGCCTTTGTATCACGTATTCGGATAATGAATAGGGAGCATATAGAATTGATAACATGAACGTTTCCATCTCCTTTTCAGATCCGTTTATGTGATTGAAGCAAGACAACATGCGCTGCATAAACTGGACGGTCCCGATCTGTTCACCATCATGCATTTCGGGACTTGCCAGTTTTAATGAGAGGTTCTTTCCATAAATGCATTAAAAAATTGGTTTACTTTCATTGCCATCTATGTGAATCTTATTGTCAATTACTAGGGTCTTTGCTATCATGCATATGGAAGATGAACATTCTTTCTATTTAATGTCTAGAAAACTGTTATCCAACTGTTATAGCCTTAATAGAAACCAAGAATCTAGTGACTAAAAAATCGGATAAATGCGATCTATGTAATCATACAAGGGAATTGCATGATATTGATGAAGATGGGACTTATTGTTATGTCTGTAAAAGATACGAGCAACTGATGTAAAAATGATTGAGATAGGTTTAACAGAATATTTCGGTATGGCTGAAGCGATTGGAATAATTGGCACAATGTTTGTAGTGCTATATTTCTCCAGAAAACAGACACAGAAATTGTCAGAAGATATTGAAACTAAGGTTCTGAACGATTTGGCTCAAAGGATGCATGCACTACACGATATAGTAATTGAACACCCTGAACTAATAAGGCTGATAAGCAAGACCAATGTAAATTCTCCTGAAGTTGCATATGCATATGATATATTGTTTACATTCGCGCATGTTTTTCATATGAGGCAAAGAAAAGCGTTAAGCGATAATGAGTGGATTGGTTGGCTGAGATGGATGAAGAGTTCATTTCTACAAGGAGAGATAATGCAAATATGGGAAAACACCATCGAAATGGAAAAATGGTTCGATCCTGCCTTCCACGAATTTGTAGATAAGCAATTAATTCCTACAGAAGCAAAAGGGTAAATTTGAGATATTTATATAATTAAGTAGGATTTGTAATGTTTCGTGCGGAGTCTATCTCAAAAGCACTTTTTTTAATCAAACCCTCATGATCCGACTGATTCTATAATATGGAACAAACTAGTTAGTCAAACGGTCTACATGCGTCAACAATAAAATTGAAGGGTGTGATCTTAATCATAGAAATTTGTATTTTGAGTATTGATGCTCATTTCACTACTAATACGGGGCAACGTGAATACGTTACCACACCGTTTGCAACGCTACCTAGCAATAGTTTTTTAAATCCAGTCATGCCCCTACTACCAAGAACAATCAAATCTATTTTATTGCTCTCTGCATATTCTACAATCTCTTTTACAACCGAAGTATATTTAATAAGAACCTCAGTTTTAACATTCACTTTATTTTCCGTTGCCTTTTGTTTTACCTTGTCTATATCAAGTTCAGCTTTGTCTTTTTCAGCCTTTTCAATTTCTCTAAGTCTCCCAACATTCGCATATTCAAATTGACTATATGGTACAGGAGAGACAATACGTAATACGATCAATTCTGCTTCATTTTTTTTGGCAAAGTCGATAGCATAATTGCTGGCATTTAAGGATGGTTTAGAACCATCGAATGCAACTAGAACCTTACTAATTGGCAATAATCTTTTAACATATTATTATTTTATTAACTTTTCATGAGATTGTGATGAACAGTGAACATTAAAGAGTTATAATAGGAAATAGGTTAATTACAGTTGTAAATATTCCCATTGAAGAATAAAACTAAAAAAAGTAAAAATATCCAAGTGGGAAAAATCTGTTCAGATCCAAGTCGTCATCACAGTATCAATGACCACTATTCACTGTTGCCTCCTAAATCGGCCGATCATATGGACACTTCTTGCACATTATCCACTTGTGAAAAATTTGAAAATTTATCAAGGTATTATTTTAATTAAGAATAGAAAATCTGAGTATGTGACTTTTTTTATTTTTCCATTTCTAACTTCAGATACTGCTATACCATAAAGCAAAATTATAAGTATCGATTCTACCAAATAATTTCAATATATGTTTCACATTTTTCCGTTAACCTTGAAGAAGATTCTGGATCTGGTTTTGATTCTCGCCCTAGTAATTGTCAGCTATTTGCTTCTGCGGATTTTCTTGGATCATCTATAAATTCTTTTAGTTTTCGTTTTACTGTTCCACTTTTCCTATCCACCCTGTGCTTTTGTAAGGAATATTGCAATTATAAAACCCGCCAGGAGCGCAACACCCTTACCAAAGGACTCCTTCCTAAATGCCTCAGGAATCATAGTCTCTCCCAACATTACAAGTATAGCCCCTGCTGCGAAAGCTATAGATATTGAAATTATGGGTGGGCTGGCAGTGGATAATATACTGTAACCAATAGTTGTTGAAAGCGTTCCTATCACAACGGCCACAGACCACAAAATGAGTATATTTTTTCTGCGTAACCCTGCGGTTTTCATATCACTAGTTGAAGCGAGTCCTTCAGGCAAGTTTGAAACAAAAATCGCTACCAGAAATGCTATATTTATTGCACCTCCCGAAGCAAGTGTAATTCCAAGCGCTGCATTTTCGGGGATATTATCCATCACGGATCCGATGAATAATGACTTACCAGAAGGCGGACTACCATCAGTGTTAGCATTGCTATCGGTGACTAGACTTCCACTTTTTGATGACTTGGTTTTTGACTTTTTCTCCAGTATTGCATTTGCAACGCCGTACGAAATACCCCCTAATAGGAAACCAATTATGGTTGCAGGCAGTGTATGAGTTACTTCAAATGCCTCTACCAATATTGAGAACGTTAATGTGGCAATTAATACGCCGCTTCCAAAAGCCATTATAGTAGTTATCAATTTGTCTGGCAACTTGAAGTAAAGAGACACTATACAACCGATAAGTAGAGGGCTTGATGCTATGAAGCCAAATACCAGTGAATCAAGTACGCCATGGGGAGTGGTAATTTTAGATCGTACCATCATAGTCTAACTAATTAAAAAATTTTTGATAGAATACCTTGTAAAATCTTATCCGTTGGTACCCACTAATCATCAACCTCATTTTTCCAATTTGTAAATTATTTATTAATGATAAAGACTTGTTCTTAAATAACCTACAAAATGTGATATTATATTGGGTATCATAATGGTCAGCTCGGAGCTATCTGAATCATTTTGACTTGGTTTTAGACCCAATCGATTTAAGTGGGATCTAACCCCCGTTCCAGTGGGATTGACAATACCAGAATTATGATTTTCGAACCTACTGCTTACATAAATCCTTCATCGTATTGCTTTTCATCTTGAATTAATCTATCATTTGCTTTTATTCTGAACTATTTCTGCGCTTCCAATCCCCTTTTTCATGTTGGGCCCCTCTGGAACTAGCTCCGCCAGTATAATCGCCCATCACATCCTGTACATAGTCAATGTCGTTTAGTTTTTTAAGGATCTCTAGAGTCAAGGGATGAGTTGAAACATAGTGAGTGCCATTGTCATATATTGCAGGAACAGTTCCAGTGGTTTGTAATATATGTTCTTTAGATTTTTCGGGACTTGTTCCTTCTTTAGTAAAAACTTCTACAGTATAGATAGGTGCCGGGCTCTTTGGATTCTGCACAATTCTTAAAATCAAGTCGTAGACAAATGAGGGGTCGACTTTAGGAAACAATTCACGATAGGAATTGCCCAATTGTTGAGTTTGTGTCTTCAGTTCTTCTAACTTACTCTTTGTGCTGTCACTCATTGGCTAGGTTGCCTCCTTTCATGTAAAACAAGATAAAAGATGACAGTCGCTACTTGAATATAAACAATTTTCAAATTTTCAAGACTAATGAGGATGTATATGAGCATCGTTTTTGACAAATTACTTCTAGATATTAGTTGGTCTATTATGCCGATCTATCCCAATTTCCAGTTTTTATTGTTTCAAGATTCAAGTGTTCGAATATAATAATACTAGCAGAATACAAATATAGACGCTAATTTGCCGAACCATCTTCAATTGCTTTGGCACATCTATCACAATACTTCTCAACTATTATTGCTCCCTCAGTACTGTATTTGACTAACTTGGTTGCAGGTTCTCCGCATCCTATGCAGAATCTAGAGTTCTTTTCTGCTTTTGATGTAAAAGGTTCAATAGCTTTCAGTGTCTTTTCTAACAACCAGATCTACTCTAATTATGTATGAACAGTGTAGATTATAAATTAGATCAACAATTGTTGCTGCCCCATCGAAGTTACTTAGGTAAATGAGAACCAGATTCGAACCCAATCAGCGGGCAAGTCTTAAACAACATTGGAGTACTTATCATTCCCAGCTAGAGAGTGTTTGGCGTTCTCCTTTACGGACTGAACCGAATCATCAATATCCAGTCCAAGTTTTTCAAAGATTTCACGTGCCTCGTAAGAATTGGGGATATTCTTTATTCTAAAATATTCCCCATCAAAAAATACTGCATAAAGACCTGAGATTGCTACACCTGCAATTACCGGCTTGATTTTAGATGATTTGCTCTCATTAACGACATTTCTGAGAGCATCTATTCCCTCTCGCTGTTTTCTTCTATTGAGTACCACCCTACCAAAGTCTGTGAACCTTGTGTCGTCAGATTCTCTTTTCTGTACATCTTTGACTAAATTTAGTCTATCAATCAGTGGTTTTCCTGGGAGTTTGATCGCACGGGTACAGTCGCATGCTTCACATTCCATAGTACATTTATCTCTAAACCGCGCATCCTTGACTTCCACTATAGAATCAAAGTACCTTTCCAATGTCGGCAATTCCATAGCCATAGGATATAGGCCACCTTCCAGACAGTAACAGACTTCTACAAAATGAACTGTATCAGTATCATCTA
>JAJPIN010000006.1 GCA_021324715.1 Nitrososphaeria archaeon | reverse complement strand
CCACAAGTATATCTTCGAAATCATCCCCCTTTGGATCATTACAAACGGGACATTAGGTTGATTGAAAACGGCAGCAGTGAGTCCACCATTCTAAGATAATTTGATTATTAATTATGCGGGGCACCATACATACATGGAGCATTACCGCAAAGATTTATCTAAGTTAAATTCACCATACGTTAGTATTGAAAAACCTCGTTTTTCTTATATCCGCAATAATTGTAGTATTTATGATTTCGTATGCACTAGTAGAGCATCAAAATGTGTCTGCACAAGTCAAGCTGACAATGAAAGAATTCCCAGCTAAACATTATTCATATGTACATGATGTCGCGCCGGTCCCTGCAAAGAATGGACCAGTCTGGTTTACGTCGGAACTAACTGGAGAATTGGGAAAATTAGACCCAACTACTGGTAATGTCAAATACATTCCATTGGGTAACAACAGTATGCCGCATGGTGTTATCTTAGCACCAGATGGCACACCATGGATTACAGATGGGGGCTTGAATGCGATGGTACGCGTTGATCCAAAGACTGATGAAGTCAAAGTGTTCCCTCTACCTAAAAATATTACCAATATATACAAGAAATCTCTGTTAAATACCCCTACCATTGATAAAGAAGGGATGGTGTGGTTTACCGGCAGGGCTGGGTTTTATGGCAAACTGAACCCAGAGACAGGAAAATATAATATCTTTCTTGCGCCTCGCGGACAGGGACCGTATGGTATTACTACAAGTCCTGACGGCGTTGTTTACTTTAACTCTTGGAATGGAAACTATACAGGCAAAGTTGATCCAAGGACCGGAAATCTAACTATACTTGAGCCGCCTACTAAGAACCAGATGGTACGGCGTGCCTGGTCTGATTCTCAAGGTCATATTTGGGTAAGTGAATGGGCCGCGAAAAATTTGGCCGCATATGACCCTTCTACCAATTCGTGGAAGGAATGGCGAGTACCGGGATCTAACCCAATACCATATGGGGTTTTTGTTGACGAGAAAGATAAGGTATGGTTGACCGATTGGGCTGTCGAAAATGGCACACAAACCCTGTTCCGTTTTGACCCAACGAATGAGAAATTTGAAGCCTTCCCATTGCCAAGTAATCACTCGGATATACATCAAATGAACGGACGGCCCGGTGAGGTATGGGCAGCAGAGTCTGGTGTCTCCAGGATACTCTTAATCCGCACTGGCAATTAGGAGACCTTTTTTAACCATAACCATATCTAAGTTAAAAAGAAAAAGTTCAAATCGTCACTTTTTGTTTATATTTCCACACTCAGGACATCCTGAACTATATTTCGATTATTCAGGTTGTTGTACCACTGCTGCTGTCATTTATGGTCATGATCGTCTTCATACAGCATTCTAACCATATCGACAATCAAAAGATTCCAATCTTCCATTTCTTCAATCCTTTTCTTTTATACATGTCCTGTTGTAGCCAATCATGATAACAGCCACTATTGAAAACTTTGTAGACCTCTTTTGTATCAAAGCGTGCTTTGATACAATAGCATCATCAAATATCATCAACAAAACACCAGTATCTTGGGATGGTTATTGCCATTTCTCAATTACTATTGGCAATTACGGTGAAACGGCTAAATAGTGATGAACCAAATCGCATATAAATTGCTATTATTATTTTACCTTACTTTATTTGTGAAATTAAACAGAAAAAGGTTTGTAATTGCATTGTCTTTTGGAATTTTATCACTGATCCTTATAGGGAATTCTTGTTCCCTGTCTTATGGACAGGATGTACAAGGAACTAAGTTCGGACGTGTTGTGCCGAAAATTTACCCTCACGATTTGAAGGTGGAGGAAGTATTCCTAGGCCTTCACTTTCCTACCCGCATGGCATTCGTCGGCCCTGATGATATTCTTGTTATAGAAAAAAACAATGGCACTGTAAGCAGAATCCTGAACGGTACTATATCATCCCGACCAATTCTAGACGTTAATGTTGCTACTAAAATGGATAGAGGTATGGTGGGAATTGCTGTATTAAATGGTCTTAATCGCACTTACGTTTTCCTTTATTTTACAGAAGCAGATTCAAAGGATGGCGGCAAAGCCTTAGGCAACATGCTATACAGATATGAATTACAAAACGACAAATTAATCAGGCCAAAGCTACTGCTGGATTTACCGGCTACTCCAGGACCAATTCATAACGGGGGTGCCATTGTTATTGGTCCCGACGGAAACGTCTATCTTTCTGTTGGGGACATACATGGATCATGTGACGTTAATGTTACTAGGTCGTGCCATACTGTTAAGACCAAAACCCAAAACTATCACAACGGAGATGACGTAGATGGAAGAGCAGGTATACTGCGAGTTACACCAGACGGAGATACCGTAGGTAGCGGCATTCTTGGGAATAGCGATCCCTTAAATAAGTACTATGCATATGGTATACGTAATAGTTTTGGTCTAAATTTTGATCCTGTAACAGGGAATTTATGGGATACAGAAAACGGTCCTTATTATGGTGACGAAATTAACCTAGTTAAACCAGGATTTAATAGTGGGTGGGATAAAGTAGCCGGTATATGGAAGCCGAACGGGACATTTAATATGGGCGGCATTACGCTAAAACCAAACAATTTAGAAGACTTCGGTGGAAAAGGTAAATACAGTGCGCCTGAATTTATATGGAGCCATACTACTGGTCCTACTGCTATCACATTCGTTAATACAGACAAATTGGGTAAACAGTATCAGAATGATTTACTTGTAGGAGATGTCCATAACGGAAGACTTTGGCACTTTGATTTGAATGAGAACAGAACCGGATTGTCTCTTAAAGGCGAACTCGCGGATAAAATCGCAAATTATTATAATGAAACTGCCGGCATAGTTTTGGGAGACGATTTCGGGGAAATCACCGATATTAAAGTTGGGCCAGATGGTTATGTTTATGTTGTTGTATACAGCAAACAATATGGAGAAATTCTCAGAATAGTTCCTGCAGATAGCACACCAAAATCACCTGAGAAATGAAATAAATCATTAGAATCGGGAGACTGATTTTAACCGATAACTGTATGCGCCTATACGGATACCAGTACTAGATAACAGCAAAATAACAGCCCTGATTCTCTCATCTGCAATTTCTAACATTTTTGAGATTTCAGTGTCAAAATATGCTCTATCACTGCCTACTTTCAATTGTTCAGGCAAGATTTCAGAATCTTTCCATCATTAAGCACGATATCGTTTATCTTGTAAAATGATTTCTTCGCATAGAATTTCTCAATAAGTTCTCGTTATACTAACAATAGGAAACGATGCAATATACTAATTAATTTTTGCCTAAAATATACTAAATATTTAACCTTATTCATAATTGGATCAAAATTGCTTTATTATTTGTTAGAAGGTATTTTCAATCATAAATTGGTTTTTAGAAATCGTTACCAAAGTAGAGGGTGACCATTGAGAACTTATTGCCAAGGATAGTTCTGTGCAGAGAACTGATTATTTCGGACCTGCTACAACAAAGGTACGAAAAGGCACAGCAGTAAAGGGTTAACGACGAAGATTTCCTTCAAATTATGTACGCTCAAAACTTTATTGTTCATTGCACTATTCTAAACACAAGCAATACTGCCAACAAATTGGAATAAAATAGTTAGAATTGAATGAAAAAATACAGGAACCGAGGATTTAGGAACTGCCGAACCCGCCTTTCAACTTGCATAAAAAAAAGCATCTCCAAATTAAAAATGTCGGGTCTCGCTGATATTTCACAACGCTTATCGGTTAAATAGACAGTTACAATTAATCTTATCAGTTAAAATATATAGCGAATTATTCAACTGCCGTCCATGATAAGTCCCAAAATAACGGGAGCAATCATCACGGTTTTTATCATTGTGATTGGTGT
>JAJPIN010000202.1 GCA_021324715.1 Nitrososphaeria archaeon | reverse complement strand
TGGATTTAACGGGGGACTTGTAAGGCCGGCTACGGATGCTTTAGGCCCAATAATCGTCCCGACCACTCGGGGTGCTGGTATTACCGCGGCGGCTGACACCAGACTTGCCCACCCCTTATTCTACACCATTTTTAGAGGTGTCAAAAGACTTTCTTAGCGAAAGTCACTCAGAGTAACCCTGTCAGGCTTTCGCCTATTGCAGAGGTTTCGCGCCTGCTGCGCCCCATAGGGCCTGGGTCCTTGTCTCAGTACCCATCTCCGGGCTCCTCCTCTCAGAGCCCGTACCGGTTATAGGTTTGGTGGGCCATTACCTCACCAACAGCCTGATCGGACGCAGTCCAATCCAAAGGCCATATAGATTTCAATCAAAAACCATTCCAGGTATCTTGGTCTATCGCGGTTTAGCCTCAGTTTCCCGAGTTTATCCACGTCCTTTGGTTATGTTGACTACGTGTTACTGAGCCGTGTGCCACGTATTGCTACGTTGACTCGCATGGCTTAATCTCACTCTGATAGCAGTCGGGTCCGGCAGGATCAACCGGAGTCGATCCATAATTTATTAAAATTAGTACGGTCGGACAATCAAGTTATTGTGCATATTGTGTAACCATGTCAGATTCAATTTGTTATCGAATCTCCATATTATGAGCGCAACTGGAGGTCGATGAATCATGAAATGGCCAACTGACCAAAAATCATCTACGACGCCGCCTATATGATTGCGTTCCTACAAATTCTTGTCTAATTTAGATATAAACGTTCGCTTGATAAAAACTTTAAATTTATTTTTAGATTTAAAAATGGAATTTGAAAGATTGTATTATGTCCGATCATAATTTGAAATAACCTGAAATAGGTACACTTAAAATATTCACTTGTCAGAAATACTTGGTCTATGAAGAATAAAATTTGTATATCGCACAAAGAAGATGTCGATGGTATCTCTTCTGCTGCTCTTATCAAAACTGCCCTTGACGTTAATACGGTAATTCTTGTTGATTACGCAAATATGATCAAAACATTACGTAGTATGGTATCAAGTAGTTATGAAAGCAACATTAAGATAGATAATTTATTTATATGTGATTTAGGACTAAGCAAAAAAAATGAAAATGAATTTGTCAATATATTAAAGGAACTGATTGAGGCAAAATGCCAGGTTAGCTATATTGATCATCATGATTTGGATAAAAAAATTTTATCAGATTTAAAAAGTATTGGAGTAAAACTAATGCATGGAACTGACGAGTGCACAAGTATACATATTTACAACAAATACAAAAGAAAACTCAGTTCCCATTCAGCTTTTATTGCCGCTGCAGCAGCGATGACGGATTATCTGGAAACAAGACCTATTGCATCAAATTTGGTATCCAGATTCGATAGACAGTTTTTGATGCTTGAAGCCACAGCTTTATCTTACATGATTTCTTCAAGCCAACATGATAATGATTTTCTAATGACAATTGTAGATGATTTATCTCTAGGCAAATATCCACACGATATTGAAGGCGGATTCCTAAAGGCTGAAAAACATGCAAAGAAAGTCTTATCAGTAGTAACGAATATTGAAAATTCAATAAATTTAAAAAAGAATTTAGCTTATGTTCAGATTAATTCTGAATTACCGTCTAGCATGGTGGTCAATTTTGTGCTTGGTATCTCTGGAAAACCAGTTGCACTTGTGTATAAGATTAAGAAGGAAATTGAATCCTGTATAATCTCCATCAGGGGATCAAATGAATGCAAAGTTCACCTTGGAAGAATTGTTAACAACTTATCCTCGGAGCTCTCTGGAAGTGGCGGGGGGCATGAGAAAGCTTGTGGCGCTGTTATACCAAAACAAAAATTTGCAGAATTTATCAAGCAACTTGATAATAAATCCAAGTGATTCATTGTAGATTTAGTGGTTAAATTTTAATAATTATTCTGGATAAGCGATTAAGCCTATCCAGAATATGTTCCCCATCGGTTTGGTCGATGTAATTGAGGAATCATTATTTAGGCAATTTAAATGTGATGCCACCACCCATCGATTACCAATTTGACAGTTTATGGCCAGCTTAATCTTTCCATAATGTATAAAAAATAATGTTAATGCCAATATTACACTCAATATACCAGCCAAAGATAGTTAATCAGATGTTAACCTACTTTTATATATAGTAAAACTAGTCGAAAATCTATTTTCATATGATGATGCTTTTTGAATTGAAGTGAATTGAAGCTGAGGACGTACTGCGTTGAAATAGTTACACCTTTATCTGTATTGGTAGAAATGAACAAGACATGTCTAAATTTGAACAATCGCTAGATTATGATTCAGTATACGCCGATAACGCAGTTCTAGAATTAGGATACGATAACGCGAAAATTATTTTTTATGAAAATTTAACTAGAACTGATGAAGAAGGCCGAATCGACAAAAAAAACAAACACAACCTGTTACGATTAGAAATTAAATTACCACATGAAACTTTGAAAAGATTGTCTTTAGCGGCTCTGGGATTATTACAAGCAAAACAAAATGCTTTAAAAATGAAAAAAGACAAGAATGATCCAAATACAGAAAGAGCATGGTCTGACTATGATTACTTGATTGGCTCCACTACGTATGATACTCAAAATTTAAAATTAAATCAAGGTGATTTGGAAAAGTTAAATGAAGCCTTAACAAATCTAGCCGCTCGAATATATAATCTACCAAAAGATGAAAACTGATTAATAAATTTGGTAACCTTTCAAACTAAGTCTTTTTGAAATTGTACATTACCAGGGTAACTACTATATAGATTGTGCCAGAAGACGAGGGATAAAATAAATTCTAGAGCATAACAGATTGATGGGCCCAGTGAGACGGTAGAGAGCCGTAATTGACCACGGGCCCATCTGGATGAATCGTTCCTTAATGCAGTGCATTATCATCGCTACGTTATTATAAAAAGGCTTTAGTACAAGTGTGAAATTAAAAAATGAACCATGATGAGAAATGGAATCATCCTAGTAGGCTTGATCTGAAGATTGATTCCGTATGAGCCCACAAATATCTTAATGCATCGTAAATTCATATAGAACGGTTAATTTGGGTTAAGAGAACCGACCGAAATTCCTAAATTATTAAGATAAAATTAGAAATCCAACTTCAGATGTTCGTAAATCTTGTCACTTTCTACCTCACGAGTTATATAATTTGTTGAACCCATTACTATAACTTAATCCTAAAAAATGCCAACTGATGAGACTCGGTTGTATCTTGTTCATTAAACAGCCTGGGTGTCAAACACATCAATTGCTAAGTATCGTTACTCTATTGCAGATTCTAATCAAATAGACTGTTACCAGTTTAAAGATTTTTATTATAGGTTGTTAATTTGATATCATGCAAGGACCCAGTAGCGTGTTGTCGATAATTGTTATAATAGCAGGGATTGCCCTTGTAGGCGTGGTGATGTATCAAATTCTCCCATTACTTCGGCCAAAAGCAAAAACGAATTGAGTTATCATCTGCATAATTAAATTACATTTATTGAACTTTTTTATAATTTGTTGGGTACAATATTGTACAAATCAACCCCGCAGCAATGCAAAACTCCTGATGGGCCGCTTAGCTCCTGCCTAGTAGCAATCAATTTAAGGCCATCAGTGTTTAACTTTATTATAATTTATTGGTCATCAAAAATTATCACTTTTCCCGGTAGATTCCAAGTTCTTTCAGAACGGAAATAACTGTCGGAATGTCCAAGTCAACCTGCATAGCTATGAATTCCACATCTATGTTAGATTCATACAAGTTCTTAATGGCGTCCATCGTGTTCGGTGGTATCATTTTTCTTTCAGTGCTATCTATCTTGTCTTGTTCGAATTATGTGTTTTGTTTCATTAATGATAATTGTATTTGGCTTGACTTTATCTCGTGATAACTAATTATTGTATTTCTTTCATTGGCTCATCAGTGTTTACTAATCTTATTTTCTCGCGTCAGGCTTAAAGTTTTTCATAAGTTGTTAAATTATTATGGTGCAAGCGCCACCAAGTTAAACTACATATTCATTCTAGTGGGCCCTAGGTGGGGCCACTGGTTTGGTTAATAGAACAATCTAGCGTCTTTATTGCATGTAAAACTAGTTCATTTCACTTAACAGTTATAAGGATTAAAGTTCTAGCTGCAAGTAATGAATATAATAACACCAGTTTTGGTAGCAACATTTGCTCTTTCATTGGCGATCGCGTATCCAATGATGAGTTTAGCACAGTTCGAACAAACAGGAAACCAGTCATCATCTCAGTCACAGATTGAGGTTCCATTAAATTTCACTCTAAAAGCAAAGGGTGGAGAGAAAGCAAAACAAGGTCAAGAAAATAAGACTATTTCTGTGGATGTAAATATTGCGCAGGGTGAAGGCGGAAGTCCAACGAAGGTACCAGTAACAGCAGAAGTGCCAAATAATACTAAAATACAGGATGTGCAACTTTGTGCGTCCATGAAAGAAGGAAAGCAATCGTGCCAGCCGTTAAAGGACTTCATGCCGAAAGAAAATAAATCGTCCAGCGGATCGTCTGAAAAGTCATCAAGTGGCTCTAACAACGCTACTGACAACGGCAAAAATAAGGGTAACGAAGGCAACTAGGTAATTAACCTAGTTTAAAATTTTTTTTATTTACTTACGAATGATGTGATGTTTTTCTTCGCCCGACCAAGCAAGACAGGAAGATTGGTGAAATGCTCTCTATTCCTCGATTGTACAACGTTGCAGGCACTATGGCTTGTAGACCACTCTTAAGTCATGTAATCCTTATGTCAATTATATTCTAACATTACAAGCAATCAGGTAAGAAATTTCCTCAAAAGATGAAATAGAATGCATTTTTTTCACTATTCAATTTCCTTATATATAAGAATCCACCAATTATAGATCCCTAAACACAGGCAACTGGTGGACTTGGTTGTTTCTTGTTCATCATTCAACCGCGTTTCCATCAGTTGCTATATTGTCTTTTTTAAACCTTACGTTATTCTAAATGTTATGTTAGTGCAAATAACTGCAAATGGAACTGATTTTAATCCTTATTTTACTTTAACTAATTTTAAGACCTATTTTCTATATTTTTTAATCGTTTGTCTAATTCGCTTTTATGTTTCTGGAAACAAGCATCGCAAAACCATTCAGCCAGAGATATTTCCAGTCATATTTCCAACGCCTGTTGCATTAGCCATTGTTCCATTTGTCAAGTTAGTTACTTCTGGTGTTCCTGCTAGAGCTTGTTCTTCTGCTGATGTCCTAGCTTGTTCTTCCGTACCTTCAGTTTGTTTAGCCTGCTCTCTATTCTGAGATGCTGACTCATTTGACTGTGCATATGAGAACACTTGAACTCCGGTCAAGAAGAAAAAAGCTGCAACTATGCCTAAAGCAACTAAAGTTTTTGTGTGCAACATATTAGCAGATATATTTTATAATATATAAATTTAATAGATAATCATGACCTAGAATCTAATTTATCTTGTACAGAAAAAATGCAAGCAAGGAACTTGAACGAAATTCATATTTTTTAATCGTTTATCTGAAGTTTATCTAAAATTTTATCAATTCTTGCAGTAGGTTTTTTCTCGGCGTCCGATATTTCCTGATGAGAAGGGGGCCTCTCAAAGTAATCATTAATATTTTGGGCTATCCTTTCATGAAAAGAAGGAACTAACTCGTTCTGATAAAAGATACCAATAGGGATCCTATCTCCCCATTCGCTTGAAAATTCTAATATCTTTGACATCTTTTTATTAACTTCAGATTCATCATGTATAATGCCGTCATATCCAGATTCTTCGATTTTATAAATTCTAGGTATTAGCTTCTCAGAGCCCGGTTTATTCTTTCCCTGAAACCACTCCCTAGTATGTATATCATCGTAAGTCGGACAAGGTTGAAGAACATCAACGAAGGCGAGACCCTTATGTGTTATGGCCCTCTTTATTGTATCTTTGAGATGTTTGACATCATATGAATATGAACGTGCGATAAAGGTAAAGCCTGAGACTAAAGCTAACGCTATAGGATTTACTGAGTTGCTAGTATTGGGAGTTACAAGTGATTTCGTTTTTTCTCCTAACCTCAGGGTAGGGGAGGCCTGTCCCTTGGTTAATCCATAAACTTCGTTGTTAAATATAAGATACGGAATGTCAACGTTTTTCCTTCCTGCCCCAACAAAGTGTCCTGCTCCTATACCAAGACCATCACCATCACCTCCAACAGCTATAATTTCAAGATCTGGATTGGCAATTTTTGCACCTTGTGCAAATGGTAAAACTCTTCCGTGCAAAGTGTGTATACCATACACATTTATGAAATGGGGTGTTTTTCCTGAACAGCCAATTCCCGAAAAAATAACTGCTTTATGTCTTGGTATTTGCATTTCACTCAATGCCATTTGGATTGCGTTTAATATACCAAAATCCCCACAACCTGGACACCAGTCATTATGTACAGTTGTTTTGTAGTCAGCTAGTTTAAGTTCCGCCATCTAATACAATCCTCCTTTCATTGGTACCAGATAATATAGCCTTTAGTGCAATATAAATTTCAGTTGTGGACATTGGTCTTCCATTGTATTTTACTATTTTAAAGTCAATTTCTCTACCAGTATATTGTTGTACCAGTGATCCTAACTGTGATGAATAATTCATTTCTACATCTATAATTAATCTTGCATTAGTCAAAAATTTTTTAATAGTTCCAGTAGGAAATGGGTGGAGTAATCGAACCTGAATAAATCCTAATTTGCTTCCTTCTTCTGTCAATTTTTCTAAGGCTTCTAAAATTGCCCCCTTTGTAGATCCCCAGCTGATAACAACATTCTTAGTACTAGAATCAAAATTATAACACGCCGCCTTATCATCTTCAGCTATATTTTCTAATGCAAGCTCTAGCTTTTTCATTCTCTTGTCCATCATTTTGTTCCTATTCTCGGGATCCTCTGAGATGTGACCTTCCTCCGTATGTTCATCACCAGTATTCCAAAATATTGCATTTTCTGTTCCAAGTGGCACTCTAGTAGATATAGGAGAATCTTCCAGTTTAAATCTTCGAAAGTGACCCGCTGTGCCAGGACTCGGATCTTTGTCAATATCGCGCTTGAATCTTCCCCTTTCAATTTTGAGCTCATTGCTAAATCTTTTGGATGTTTGAATGCTACTACTAATTGCCTTATCGAGAAGATGAATTACTGGTAATTGATAAAGTTCTGCAAAATTAAATACCTTGATGGAATCGTAAAAGGCCTCCTCAATGTCTCCAGAAGCTAGTACGATTTTTGGAAAGTCACCATGTCCTGCGTTTATTGTAAACAAGAGATCACCTTGTTCGTGTCGAGTGGGCAACCCCGTTGAAGGTCCGGCCCTTTGGTACATTGTAACTACCAACGGAACCTCATTCATTCCAGCCCAACCTAGTGCTTCAGCCATCAACGAAAATCCAGGACCAGAGGTTGCAGTAGCTGTTCTGACTCCTGTCAAGGCTGCACCAATTGCCATCGTAATTGCTGCAATTTCATCTTCGGTTTGCACCACAATTATAGACCCACGTTTACCATCAACTTGATTAATGATTTGATTCGATTCTAAGAATTCACTCTCATCACTTGCTGGTGTAATCGGATAATAAGTTTGAAGTCTACATCCCCCAAGTATTTTACCAATTGCCGCAGCTTGACTGCCTGAAATTAAGACATAATCTTTTAGAACAGCCTTAGGTGTTATTTTGCATTTTATATTCTTGGCATCAAATTTTGTATTTATATAAGAGTAAGCATGTTCTGCTGCTTCGATGTTACTAGAAAGTAGTTTTGGCTTTGATCCAAAAACGTCCTTGATAGCACTAATCAACATATCTTTTTTGATACCAAGTAGTGAGAGGGATGCTGATATTGCCATGACATTAACTACTCTCGAAAGTTTACTTAGTTTAGGATCGTCTAAATTCCTTCCTACTGCTTCTATCATTTCATAATATGGCAGCCCATATACTGTACAACCTCTCGATCTTGCTAGATCAAGCATTCCGTTTAATTTTTGAGACAGTCCGGAATCCTGTAATAATTTGCCTATTCTCTTATTTGCTTCGAAATCAATTGTGGGTACCTCGTCTAAATCTGTTTCAGCAAGAGATGAATCATATATTATCACACCGTTGGGTGATACTTTGTCTGCATGTCTGAAAACGGTTTCAGCATCGAATGACACAAGCATATTTACATCTTCCAAGTGTGAATTTACAGGTTTCTCTGAAATTCTTATTGTAAAATAACTATGCTCTCCTTTAATGTTAGAATAAAACTCCCTCTTCCCAAAGATATGGAAACCTTCTTTTGCGCACGTTTTTGCAAATATATTAGCAGCTGAATCAACACCGCTTCCTTGTGGTCCACCAATCAACCAAGATATAGAATTTGCATTATCTGAAAAAGACAATGAATTACATTCTTCTCCAATCTATTATTCACTTTATAGTTATATAAAATATGAATTCATTATCCGCCACCAGTTGCAGCATCATATAAACAGCACTCACATGAATCACGTTCTCCACAATATGGACAAGAGCACGTGCATGCTTCAATTGCAATTCCACAAATTTCGCATGTAATACTTTCTTCAGATGAATTCTTCTCGGTGGACATCTTGCAAATATAAAATTAAGCTAGCTAGAACTTATACTTTGCACTAAGAGTAATTGTATTGACTCTTGCTTTTATCAAAAATGAATTATAATTAGTCGACGTAAATTTAAAGCCTAAATAAAAAAAAGAAAAATAAAAAGGATGTGGTTCTAATCCCACTTACTCCAGGCTGCCATCCATCTATATGTCCAAGTATTCAGTTTAGCACCTAGTGCAGCTATTGGAACACTTAGCACTGCCCCAGCTCCCGATCCTAGCGCGACGGGACTATTGTAGAACTTACCGACCTGAGGTTCGATTGGTGTCATGTATGGAGGCAATGTCGGACGAGGATACTTGAATGCCATTTCTAACGGATCTCTAATCAGCAGTAGATTGATCATATTAAATATTGGCAGTGAAAGTCCAACTAATGTTCCGCCAATTATAATGGCAGCATGTTTATTCCTTCTCGTTGCCCAATATGTCAAATCTAACAGCATTGCTGAAGGTATCCAAACAGGTACTACGATGAAGTCGTATGGATATCCTAGCGCAAACCAAGCTCCTTTGGCCACCCATGTATAGATAGTCATGATTGTTGCATAATAGGTTGCAGTTCCTGGTACACCTGTGAACAGCATGTAATAGATTGCACCAACTACAAGCATTGTTGATTGGGATATTGAGAATACTACGAATGAGGTCCACGCCCAATCAGTATAGAATATGTAGTCTCCTGCGTTGATTGTCAATAGTGTGCTATTTACAGCAACTACAACTATGAATAGGTAGTGTGTAGTGCGTCTAAGCCAGACCATTACCAAATGTCTCCTAAAGGTTCTATATAAAATTTTATTTTGAAATTCTTATTTGATGCAGGTCATAAATTTGATAGATTTTAAAAAATTTTTTAAAAATATGTTTAATAAAATATTTCAAATAAATAATAAGATTATTCTAATGATCTAAAATAGCTCTCGTCTTGAAAATTAATAAAAAATAATCAATAAAAAATAAAGTTTAGGCGTAACCTAATCTTTCTCGTGAGATTTTCATTATCCAGAAGAATCCTAGCGCTTCAATGACTGTTAATACTGAGAGAGCATATAATCCACTTGGTAACGGATATGCCCATGGGTAAACAGTTACACCAACATACACACCACCGGCTGTCCCAACCCAACAAAGTATGAAGCCTATGATGAAGATTCCTCTCATGTTTTCTACACGTCGACCGATCATGTGTTCAATTTCGTCACTACCGCCTGTGCGGCCACCGCCTCCACCGCCGCTACCCCATCCCTTTGGTAAAGTCATTGTTTTTACCATCAAAGGATTCCTTTTTAAATTTTGCGTCTAAGACTCGCTGATGTCCTCTTTTTGATTAGAAATTCCTACTTATCCTTTAAATGAATTAAGAATATTAATATGCCAAACTCAAAATTATCATTAAATAATAACTAAATAAAGAATGAGGAGGTAAACTCATAGCAAAGCATATATCTTTGTTTTTTCTGGTAAGGCTAGGTGTAAATTATACGTCGAACATACAGATAGCGGTAGTTGCACTATTTGCAATAGTAATGTCAACTTCGACAATAATAGCAATGACTCAAACTGCTCAAGGACATGGTGTCCAGGCTCAGCTTCAAAGTAGATTCGTAAGGATTCAGGATGAAGCCTTCTCAACACAAACATTGAATACAGGAGATCAGATGACCGTAACTGGAACTCTGCAAAGTCTTGTAAATAAGCCGTTAAGAGCGTGGCTGTCACTATTTAGCGAATCAACCAATGCGGGCAATAGATGGGAGTTTATTGCAAGAGATCCTCCAGGCAATATATTTGATATTCCTCCACAAGGAACAGTTCCATACTCGATTACTGCAAAAGCGCTTGAACCAGGTATTTACCATGTTCATACACAGTTAAATATCGAACATGTTGGTCCTGGACTTGGTCCTGGTCAAACTGTTCAGGTAACTGGGCCTGCAATATTGAAGCCAATTCCGTATGGCAATGTCGTATATCAGTGTATACTGATTGGTGCTGGACTTGGAATAACATTTGCAACAAGACCGTGGCAAGTAATTTAAAAAAATCCTTTATTTTTTATCTATTTTTTTAGTTCTTCTACTTAGTAACTATTTGGTACGATATTAATGAACTTAATGTACAAAAAAATTATAATTTTAAATGTATCTTTAAACCCTTGTATCTATTTCTTATTGTTACTTCAGTAACACCAGCTGCCTCTGCAACATCTTTCTGAGTCTTATTTTCACCATTCATTACACAAGCTACATAGAGGGCGGCAGCAGCCAATCCCATAGGATCTTTTCCTGCAGAAATTTTACCTTGTTCCGCCTTTTTCAATATCTCTAAAGCTTTTCTTTTAGTTTTTTCCGATAATCCGGATTTGCTTGCTATTCGTGCCACACATTTTACGGGATCAACAACAGGCATTTTCAAGTCAAGCTCTCTAATCAGTAGTCTATAACATCTGGCTACGTCCTTCTTCTTGATATTACTTGCATGAGCAATATCTTTCAGTGTTCTTGGAGTTTCAGTATCTCTGCAGGCTGCGTAAAGTGCAGCAGCTACTAGAGCGGAGATAGACCTTCCTCTTACGAGTCCCTTTTCAAGTGCTTTTCTATATACATATGCAGCTTTTTCAATGACAGCATCGCCCACTGCAAGTTTATCCTTTAGCCTATCCAATTCACTAAAAGCTTGTCTAAAATTGCGATCTACTGGTTCATGTACTTGACTCCGACTATCCCAAGTTCTTAACCTTTCAATTGTACTTTTCATAGAAGCTGATAATGGCTTTCCTGATGCATCCTTATCGACAGGGCCGATGATTGTCGCAAGTCCCATATCGTGCATTGCAAGTGACGTTGGTATCCCAGCGCGACTTCGGTCTTCATGCTCTTCTTTTGAAAATGCCCTCCATTCTGGTCCAGTTTCTTCAATCCGTTCTGTAACTACGAATCCACAATTTCCACAAAACATTTCTCCGCTTGAATTATCTGTGACCATTGGACCCTTTCCGCATCTAGGACATCGATCACTGAACAAAGAAATATCCTTAACCAATTCTAATACCCCACAAAAATTGAGACAATGTTTGTTTCTTATATTTATGTTTTATTCTCATATATATGCATTGTCGTAAATATTTCTGGCCGTCTATTATATATATAATTTTTGAACTATTCCCTGTTAAAGTTTAATTTTAAATTACTTTTGCCGAATTTATTACAAAACTTTTATGTTTTTTTAAGCTCGCGGGATAATTCTTTTTCTTCTTTTAGATTTTTCTATTTTCTTGCTTTCGCTTCTTTGTGCGCTGTATACGTGAGTTTTTTTATCTATTTTCACACAAAGGAATACAAATTGTTCAGTATAAATACTATATAGCAACTTTGGATCTCAATCATTTTAAATGATTATCATAATAGATCCTTATGGGTACAACTGATGACCATACAGACGAGGAGATTCGAAAATTTTACATTTTTAGAAATATAGCAGTTGTTGGAATGTCAAGAGATCCTGCCAAGGAAGCCCACTCTGTTCCTAAATATATGATTGAAAGAGGCTATAATATAATACCAGTAAATCCATTAGCTAGTGAAATACTCGGCAGAAGAACATATTCTCGAGTATCGGATATCAAATCTCAAGTAGACATAATAGATATATTTAGGCCTTCTAATGATGTCCTTCCGGTAGTAGAAGATTCTATAAAAAAACATGGAATTAGTGTTATCTGGTTACAGGAAGGAATTCACAATGTGGAAGCAGAAAAAATTGCCTTAGATAACAAGATTGAGGTTGTGTTCAATAGGTGTATAATGGCTGAACATAGAAGATTATTTAATATTATTTGATTAACAAGCAAAATTCTTTAGAAAGTGATGATGCTGCCTTTTTATGGATATATCTGGTTTCCAGTGTATCTATCAATGATCTTTATTGCCTTTGTCGGACAAGCTTGAGCTGCCATAACGATCCTATCCAAGGTATCAGCCGTTTCTGATTCGACTCTTGCCTTTGGGTTAATACGTTTATTTTTATCAACTACAAACACCTTTGGTGCTATGGATTCACATCCCCCAAAAGCCAAACACAAGCTTGGTTCAATTAGAATATGAAATCTACTTCTTATAGTATCTAGAAGTGAGCTATCATGCACAAGATTATTTTTGAATTCCGATTTTGCGAATTTTTGTGAAATCTTTTGTTTTTGATCTGATAAATTCTCTTCTTTTTCTTCATTATTCGATTCCTCTAGATCAAATATATTGGATGATTCTAAATCATATTGTTTTCTTTTCCTCCTATCAGATAGAGTCTCGAATGCCTCATTAATTTTTTTGATTGTCTCTTCTGCATTGGCTGACTTGTTTCTGTCAGGGTGATATTTTTTTGCAAGCTTCCTGTATGATTTCTTTATTTCTTGAAAATTAGCATCTTCTGAGACTCCAAGTATGGCATAATAACCCCTACAATCCATCTAATTAGAGTATCACTATGTATTATTTATTCACTATTAAAAAAATAAGGACAAATCAATAAAAATGGGATATTCTCCATCTTAATAGCCAGTCTGAAGCATCATTACCGTTTACCAGATATGAAAGGGTTGATAACTGTATAATAATTTTCCAAGGCCGTTCCATCATCGTAACATTTCTTACAAATGCATAATTGTGAAACGAGAGTTCTGTCACAATTTTTTTCAAATTCACAATCGGGACATCCAGCTAATGAGCCACAGATAGCACACTTTAACTGCTTAGAATTAACTGAAACATATGCTGGATCTGATAAATCTCTTGTATGGCATTCAGCATGTTTTATCGCTTTACTTGATTTTGACCATAATGCTAGTTCACCTTTCGATATCCTCTTTCCACAAGTCTTACAGCTACTACTGAATTTTACAATCAGATTAATCCAATCGTTGCCGGTTGCCTGCATTTGAGTGAATTAATTAAATCAAAGATAATAATCTAACTGAGGCTTAAACCTCAAATAATATTGTAGTAGGGAGAAAGGTCAATAGATTGATTACGCCAATTTTTTTAATTTTTCTTAATATAGTTTTTTTTTCATCAAGTATAGTCATTGCCGCATTAAATAGGTCAATTGCTTCTTGTTCAATTGCCTGGATAAGGTAATCATCTCCATTCATCCTTACTTCTAATGAGTAATATTTTATACCATTTAACATATAGGATATTTGGTTTGGGGCGTGTGTAATTTTGCCTCCCACACTCAATATTGTCATCATAGCATCAAGACTGTTTTTGTATTTCAATGTCATTACTCACATTGGTAAACCGAAATTTCAGTTATGCTCAGAAGATTGAAGTAAATATTTTGAGATTTTTTCAACATCAATAAAGAGTAGTGAAATTATGATATAGTTACTGCATTATCCTAGAGAGGGGGAGGGCTATTATATCTAATTACAATATTAATACACTGTATACCTTTGACTTTCCGAATCTTCTGTTAATTCAAGATACTGAAAATGTCTTATTGCTAATACATCGCTTACAGATACCAAACCAATCTGCTATTCTATTTTCCATTTTGTCTTCAACAACATTTGTCCCACATTCAAAACAAAAGTATCTTTTTTGCACTTGTTATCATTGTATTAATCAATGCTATCGTAGTATATCTTTATGATACCATCGGGACACGATCCGGATGGACAAAAATAGTTCTATTAGAAATCATCATTCTTCTGGATATTGAATACATTTTCTGGTTCATTTTGTCTTAGGTATTATGAGTTCGGTTTACAAGCATAGTATGCTATTAGCTTATTTGAACAGAAGGGCTTAGATTGCTTAATGTACGTTTAAAATAAATAATTTTGAATTCTTTCCATCGTATCCTAAAAGATATGCTTGGTCAGTTGATGGATTGACAACGATATTATCAACTATGAAATCTGTTTCAAATTTATTTAGGATATTGTTTGTCATGTTTACCCCTATAGCAATACTTTTTGTGGCATTTGAGTTTTTAGATAAAATATTGGTCATATTTTGATCAATCAAATAGAGTAATTTGTCTTTTGGGTTGTACAGGATATTTTTTACAAATTGTCCCTCTATACTTGATGTATTTTTCCCATTTGGTAGGTTAAGAACATTGACTTTCCCATCACTCCCTGCTTCATATAGTATCTTATTTTCGTCGTCAAGTGATAATGCAATTGGACTTTCTGCTGTTATATTAGCAACTATTTCGTTATTTGATTGATTTAATATTGAAATCAGGTTGTCGTACTTTGCACCAGCATATAGCAGATTAGATTCGGGATCTAATAGAATATCTTTTATTCCGTTTTGCCATTTATCTATATGAGCAAGTTTGAATGTATTTCCATCAATAACATACATCCCAGGTTTTCCTCCCTCTGGATATAATGAACCAACGTATATTTTATTGGTAACAGGATTAACAGAAACGCCTGCCAAGCCTCCTTCTTTACCATCTTCTGTTTCACCGTACAAATGAATTCTCTTGAATTTATTATCAGTCGGGTTGATAACGTATAATGTATCATATGCAACGGTGGTATCATTCTCATTAACCAGATGCTGGCCTGTCGCATAAATAACTCCTCTGTCAGGATCTATCGCAATATTAGACAGATAATCGTTTTTTTGTGAGCCAATCTTAATGGTGTCAATGACTTTCTTTTGACCCGTGTCGATGACATATATCAGATTCTTTTCTCCAGTCCCTGTTGCAAATATTCCATAAATTTTATTTGTTTTTTGATCAAATGCCATGGAGAGAGGTTTATCCTTCCCTACAATGAAAGAAGATACAGAAAATGCGGTAGGGACCTGTGAAAAGCTTGAATGTAAGATAGCAGCCCCCATCAATATCATACTGACAGAAATCATCGAAAAAAGAGCACTGCGGGAACTCCCAGACTCAGACATGTAAATTATTATTAAATTTGCCTATTAAAGATATAGATACTTAAAGATGGAAAAATGATTGTTTAATAATTTATTTATCGCATATTTATGAATTGAAGCGCCCTATACTAAACCACGTTTGTGAATGTACTGATTGCAAAGACCAGAAAAAAGGAAAAGGCGTTCACTAGCTGAACTCTCAGAACCGCAAGTTGATTTGGATGAATTTGAATAGTCTTTCTCACCATATTACTCGTGGGGATTACTTATTCTACCCATGGAGAGAGAATTCTGACAAATCTACTCAAACGAGGTGAATTAAGTTCGGTGGTGGCATAATTAGAAAAGAGACCTTTAGTATCATTAAGGATCCTGAAGACGAAGAGGATGATGAAATTAAGACTTATAGTCCTAATTGCAGTTCTGTCATGAAAGACTTGATTTTTGAAAATGAGAAAGCAATCAAAGTCCCTAACATATTGCAATGTTATGATTGTGGTGAACTAGCTACTATTTATCATCCATCCACCCTTTCTTGAACTACTAGAATTCACCTTAGAAAGTGCATCTGATTATTCTCTTCCTGAGGTATTCATAAAATAGTCGAGATAAGAATGTGCGATTTATTACTCAAAAATTGGCGGGTTGCATTCACAGACGCTCAAAAACCTGATCCCGCCAATTTGATAAAAACTTGAACATGAATACATTTCAACCTAATTGTTTATGTATATAACAATTTTGTGGGATTCTGCTGAATAAGAATCTATTCATATTTTCAGATTTATCCAAGTAGAAAAAAATCTCTTCTTTTGTTACCGCTTGTTCTTACCCAATCTACTTATACTTACTTTAGTATCATTTTACGATAAAAAAGATGAATACAAAAAATGTGTTGAT
>JAJPIN010000185.1 GCA_021324715.1 Nitrososphaeria archaeon | reverse complement strand
GGAATAATAAGAAAATTAGACAAAATTAGTTTCCTTCCTAGAACTGAGAACAATCTCAATGAAAATGATAGCTATGCTGTCAAGAATATTGTTAATAACAGAGTGATAGTAACCGGAGAAATTCCGAGAGTAACTGAATTTGAGAAAGGATTTCCGCTTCAGTATAAGGAAGAAAAAAATGAATTTGATTTAGTACCTGATCCCTTGGTAAACGATGATCAAGCACTGGTAATGAACATAAAAAACAAGGGCTTACTAATTTTGACTGGCTGTGGTCATGCTGGAATTATAAATACCATTAAGTATGCAAAAAAAGTTACCGGTGTTAGAAAAATATATTCTGTTATTGGCGGGTTTCATTTATCTGGACAGGGATATGAAGAATGTATTCCATTTACGATAACTGAACTTAAAAGAGAAAATCCACGATATGTTGTTCCATGTCATTGTACGGGGTGGAAAGCTTCAAATGAAATCATTAATGCAATGCCTGAAAAATTCATACAACCCAGTGTAGGCTCAATATTTTGCTTCTGATTAATAATGGTCATTAAAGACATACTACGGTAATAGATACCAATAACATAATTGGTGCGCTCGACCAAATCACCAAGTCGAACTCCATCAATCTAAATCTACTAGAAAAGTTTTATATAATATCATATCTAATATACCTAAGAATGTATAACTCTGAACGGTGTGAATTGTGTGAAAAGAAAACGGACACGGTCAAATACTGGTTTGGGAGTATGATTTGTCCAAGGTGTTACGATTTGCAGAGGTCAAACCCGCAGACAATTTTAGTGAGCAATCTTCAGGACTAAAGTGAAGTCACTACCCTGAATTTTAAATCCAAAAATTCAAAATCTATCATATTGCGATTTACGTGAGTATGGAATTTAATATATCTCATTTTACTTCAATTTCAATCCAACTATATAACGCTTAATAATTATTATCTATTTTATATGATATGACAAATTTCAAAAATGCTAATGCTTTTTCAAGTTTTTCCGTTAACGACATAGAAGAGGCAAAGAGGTTTTATGGCGAAACATTGGGACTTGAAGTATCAGAAACGGAAGAAGGAATTAATTTGCATCTCAAAGGTGGTAACGAGGTATTCGTATATCCAAAACCCGATCACAGCCCTGCAACTTTTACCATACTAAATTTTATAGTTGATAAAGTCGAACAAGGAGTAGATGAATTAACTAAATTGGGAGTAGGTTTTCAAATTTATAAGGAGGGAGTACTAAAAACGGATAATAAGGGTATTTTTCATGGTAAACCAAAGATAGCATGGTTTAAGGATCCTTCTGGAAATTTTTTGTCGGTACTTGAACTTAAATGATCTTTAGGTTTTATGCCTAAATCTCTGAGATGAATACGACGTGTCCGTTGATAATGTCACCAATTTAGTCGAACATGCATATGGCGTAGAAGCAATATTATTGGTTCAATTCCCAGTAATGCATATTATTAGTCTACATGTCTATGTCTAACTTGGTTGATTTTGCTTCTGATGGATTTCTCTTAATTATGATTAAAGCTAAAATGATAAAAGCAATCTGGGCAACTTCGATTGCCACATCCGTTCCTTGTATTGGATATCCACTTCCTGGTATCACGACTACCCACAATATTATTAGCACGATGGTTCCCCCTATACCGATATAATACCATGGAAAAATCCATTTCTTAATAATGGGTATTACCCAAAACATTTGTGCCAGACCAGAAACTATAAAGAAAATCATTACATTTAGCGGCATTTCTTTGAAAAACATTGGAACAAGGGCCAGGTGCAATAGACCGGCTATAAAAGTGGACGCTGCAGCAGAATAAAGTAATAACTTGCCTGCCAAATAATTCCTATTTCTACGCATTCCTATATTATTAGAAGGCCGATAAGGCTGTTATCATTTTTTATTTCAGTTAATTATAGGAAAGAATTCAACCCTTACTAGCTTCTCCTTTTACTTCACTAGAACCCTTCGCAGTATCAATATCCACGAATTCCGGTCTATTTAGAGGAGAATTTTTCCCCTTGATACAATCTAGTTTAAAGGTGTCTACCTTTACTGTACATACAGTATAAGGATCCCCATCGTTGACCGTCAAATTTGGGAATGTCAATGCATAGCTCACTTTATCTGGGCTCTGGCCTCCGGGATTTTCGGCGTTGAATAGCTTGATCTTCGTCTGATCATTCACGTTTACTAACGTTACAATGTCTTTTGTTGAATTTGTTATATCAAATAAAGTGACAATCACCTTAAATACATCCTTCCCCTGCCCCGTCTCTGCGCTCACTTTAAACAATAAATTCACATTTGCTAAAACAATTGCAACTATGAGACCCGATATAATCAGCGACTTCATAAGATAATTTGGTACCATGAGAGTACTAATAGCAACAACGTTCATAAATATTTTCAACTATAATTCCATATTTTAATACCTAGAGAAAAATTATATCAAAAGAAGTATCATTCATTGGGTCTAATTTAGATTAAGCATCAAATTTACATCATCTTTTTATACTTCACTACTCTATTTTATGGAAATGGGTAAAGACAATACATCCTTGCCATTTGAAGTAACATACACCGAGACGCCCGGGATTAAATCGAGGACCATGAAGAGACTTGCTGTACTTGTGAAAGCCGAAAATGTTAGGGATATTATCTCTTCACTTAAGGATTTGAATCTTGAAGCGACAATTTACGATGTGAAGGGAGTAACCAAAGATAAGGAGAGAGTTGCGTCAGGTAGAGGAAGCGGTACAATTGAGCTTACATACAATTCAAGAAAAGTTGTGGCTACTGTAGTGAATTCTTCTGATGTCGAGGATGTGGTAAGCAGGATGAAAAAGAGTCTGGGAGAAAATAAGGCAGTTGTTATGATATCGTCTGTTGATGATCTCGTAATGATCTGATAATCCATTTAAAGTTTCTTAATTCAACTTTATTCTGTCATGTACTGTATCCCATCCAGTATACTTTTGATTTAAATATTTCTAAATTTTAAAGAGAAGTTGAATCGAAAATTAAACAAGATAAAGCAGTAAAATTTTTTGAATTAAAGAAGAAAAAAATGTCTATAAAGTTATACTATGGTGATTGTATTAGTGGAATTAAAAAATATTTATTGGACAAAACAATCGATGTAGTCGTTACATCCCCTCCATATAACATAGGTGTAAGCTATAGTCGGTATAAGGACACCTTGCCCAGAAATGAATACCTGAAATTCCTATCCAATGTGGGTGTCGTGATTAAAAATGCTCTCTCCGATGATGGTTCTTTTTTTATAAACGTGGGAAGCAAACCATCGGATCCTTGGATTCCATTCGATGTAGCAAATGTTTTGAGGGAATATTTTACTTTACAGAATGTCATTGTTTGGGTAAAATCGATAGCAATTCCAAAATCTGATGTAGGAAGTTATCCAACTATAACATCAGACATAGCCGTTGGACATTTTAAACCATTAGTTACAGATCGATTTGTAAATGATTGTTTTGAATTCATCTTTCATTTTACTAAACATGGTAATGTTAAATTGGATAAACTATCTATTGGCGTTCCTTATCAAGATAAAACAAACATTGGGCGTTGGAAAAGTGCGATTCAAGATCTAAGGGACCGTGGTAATACTTGGTTCATTCCATACGAGACTATTTGGGATAAGCAACAGAGACCGCATCCATCCACTTTTCCAATTAAACTTCCAGAAATGTGTATCAAACTGCATGGAGTTACCAGATGCAAAGCCGTACTGGATCCATTCATAGGAATAGGTTCAACTGCATTGGCGTCCATCAGATTGGGAGCTTCATGCATAGGATTTGACATAGACAAGAGATATTTGGAAATATGTGAAGAAAGAATACGTAGTATTGCCTCATTTTGATAATACTCTTGCGTCGAATTATGACAATGATGAAGTCAGACTAGTTTACTTCTCTTACAATGTTGTTGTTTCAATATTTCATCAAGATAAAAGACTCAAAGAAATCATTATTTTGATATCTCTTTTAGTATGGAATCAATATGTGATTTATCTAAACCAAATCCCATTTTTGCATCTCTTCTTGAAATGATATTGCCTTCGTAAAATGCTATTAGTGTTGGAACTGTTTTAATAGAAAATCTATCCCACAAGGGGTTATCATCATCATTAATCATACTGGCGTAAAAACTGATATCATAGATCGTAGAATTTGTAAAGGATTCAAATGTTGGTTTGAATCTCTGACAAAAAGGGCACCAATCAGCATAGAACATCACCAAAGTTTTTTTTCCTTCAGAAAGTAATTTATCGAATTGATTTGGTTGAAGATACTCCACTATGTCATATTGTGATAGTTAAAGGATATTATAATTATTTTGACGTAGAGCCCATTTGAAATATTGTTAAAATGATTTGAGATTAGAAAAAATAATGTGTGTTGTAAAAGAAAGAGGGGGGATCTTTTTGCCATCACCTATTAGACTAATTGCCGTCTTCATATGCGCTATCGATGAAGCTGTTATTACTTGAGCTGTCAGCGTTGTCATTACTTGAGCTGTCAGCGTTGTCATTACTTGAGCT
>JAJPIN010000007.1 GCA_021324715.1 Nitrososphaeria archaeon | reverse complement strand
TTTAGAGCTTTCGGTTATTATAAAGGCCTAGACGGCTCTTAAACTCATTAATTACTGACTGACCATATCGAATTCTTCGCAAAAATGGAGTTTATTCAATATTCAAGAATTGACGAGCATATCCCAACTTTATTTACTTGTAATATTATACTTTAGATATAATTTGCAATCTCAACCTCAACAAGTCTGCAACCAGAGTTAGAGTTGTTTCTATCGTCGATAATGAGTCAATACACAAGGGTAAACTACTTAATCTATTTCAGAAAATATCAAGAATTCATTGGTCCAGACAGTGATTTGTTTTTGGGGAACAATCCTAGTCCTAATCCTGTAGCAATTCAGAATAAAATAATTGAATTCATTACAGATATGAAGTCTAACGGCAAAGGTTACTCAACAATACATAATTATGCTACCGCCGTCCTGGCATTTTATAAAATAAATGATGTCATATTGAATGTCTCAAAGATTAACAAGTTTATACCCCAAGCAAGAAAAGTTCGTAATGACAGAAGTTACACATATGAAGAAATCCAAAAACTATTGGAGATAGCCGACGAGCGTGAGAAAGTCCTGGTATTGTTGACGGTCTCGTCCGGTATAAGGCAAGGTGCAATATCCCCGTTGAAAATGAGACATTTACAGGATACTAAATTAACAGTTTACGGAAATGAACCAGAAGAATATTTTACTTTTATCACACCTGAATGCAGGAAGGCAATTGATTCCTATCTAGACATGAGAAAAAGATACGGCGAAGTATTGACACCAGAAACATATCTGATAAGGGAACAGTTTGACGTTAGGAACCAATTTCAGATTTTAAGAGCCAAACCCATAGCAACGGAGACGGTTAAATGGAAGATGATTGATATTGCTTGTCGTGCTGGTGTCCGCACTAAAGAAGTGAAGGCAGGTCATGGCTTCCGCAAGTTCTTTACGACTCAACTTATCAATTCAGAAGTTAATCCGGAAATTAGGGAGATGTTAAGCTTGAATGTTTTTATTATTCGAAAAATTAAATGTCCTTCATGCCGCTAAAATCAAAAAGTTTTGAGGCTCACACAATTAATATGCTACAGGACAAAATAAATGAATTTTTACAAACTATTGACGAAAAAGATTTTGTGGATATGAAACTTGTTTTAGGGAAGCGTGAACAGACTCATCCTGCAGATTATTATGCTGCTGTTATAATTTATAGACAATAATTTTCTATCAGATATTAAACACCTTCTAAAAAAACGGTTTAATCAAATAAACATTATCGTTACTAATGATTGTATTCTCCTATCTAAAAAAAGGAAAGGAGTGAAGTAATTATTGCGCTTCTTGAGCTGACTTTAGATTCATCAGCTGTTGCAATGCCTGCAATGCGTTAAATGTCTCAACAGCTTGCTTTGGGTCTTGCATCGCTTTGATCTTTCCAATAGCGTCCTTCACCTTCGAATCTTGTTCTATACCCGCTAAAGCTGGATTTTTATCTTTCAAGATCTTAATCCATGCTTCGATTGGTAATCCCTGAGTCTGGCTTCCCTGAGTCTCGTTCCCTTGAGCATTTGCGGCTTTAAGACTTGGAGTCGCAAGCAGGGCTGTTGATAAGAGGACACTTGCTAGCACTACTAGAATTCCTATTTTTTGATACATCAATAGCTACTAGCCCTTTCTACTATAAGCGAGTGCGAATCACCAAAATATGAAATTTTGGTTTTAACGATCAGAGTTATTGTGCATACTGGTTTATTGGTAATGGAATCACATATTTTGTGGATTCAAGTCGTTTATAGTTTATTTCCTAATGGTAATTGCAAAACTCAAGACTGGAGGGAATTGGTTGTTTCTCGTTCACACCGTAAAAGGCCAATCCCTGTCAGTTAATTATATTGCATTATCATGCTGGTCCCGTATCATGATGAGATTATTATCTGTCTTCTTAATTCTCAGGAATAGAAAAACCAAATGTTCCAAAAATGAAAAATCTTTTATAACTCCGAGATACATTCGATGCCAATGAAATACTTCTCTGTAGTTGCTCTAACCTCATCTATAGCTATTTTGGTCTCCTCGGTATTACTAAGCGGCGTTTATTTATCGTCCCAATATGCTTTTTCGAAGAATTTTTTACATACGGCTTATGCTGCCGATGACAAAGTAAAGGACAACAAAAAATCAACAGAAGGAGGGGATAAAGATCAAAAGTCCTCAAAGTCAGATAGTTCAGACGGACAAGCAAATAGTAATGATGAGCAAAAATCTGATAATAAAAACAAAGACGACGTTAAACAAGAATCGTCTATCTTTACAAAAACTAAAGAAAAAAGTTCAGACGAAATAAATTCTGTTTGTTGTTCCTCAAAAGATAACAAAATACATAGTGGCTCTGGTGACGACCAAAATATTGCGGAAGATGCAGGTAGGGATAACAAAATAAGCAGTGGCGGTGGTGACGATTCCAATGGTGCATTTGATGCAGGTAGGGATAACAAAATAAGCAGTGGCGGTGGTGACGATTCCAATACTGCAGTGAATGCAGGTAGGGATAACAAAATAAGCAGTGGGGGTGGCGACGACGCCAGTGAGGCGCTATTTGCAGGTAGAGATAATAAAATAACCAGTGGCGGTGGGGACGACGCCAATGCTGCAATTGCTGCAGGTAGGGATAACAAGGTAAGTAGTGGCGGTGGAAATGATTTCAATGAAGCAGTTGTTGCAGGTAGGGATAACAAAATAAGCAGTGGCGGTGGTGACGATTCCAATGCTGCAGTGAATGCAGGTAGGGATAACAAAATAAGTAGTGGGGGTGGTGACGATTCCAATACTGCATTTGAGGCAGGTAGAGACACCAAAGTAGTTACCGGCGGCGGAGATGATGAAACTACCATAGTAAGTTCATTATCAGGCAAAGTTAACTGCGGAGGAGGTGATGATACTGTAACGTTGCAGAATTCTCCAGATGTTAAAGTGTCAAAGAACTGTGAAAATGTTCAAACAATACCATAGTAATATTTTCTCTTCAATCTATGTCAAAGGAGACTGGCAAAAAGGGAATTATATTCCGGCAGCCATAAGGATCGAGTTAAGGCAGGAGGCAGTTTCACAGGGGTTGATTCAAGGCGTAGCATCTGACTATCAACAGCAACAACAGCAAGGAAGTCAACCAGCAAAAAGCGTCTATAAATAAAAGATAATTTTCCAAAAATTCTTGATGTTAACGACCAGGGTTACAGTGAATAATGGTCTATTGGTAATGGAATCACATATTTTGTGGATTCAAGTAGTTTATAGTTCATCATTGTAATTATAAGTCCTAAACACAAATACTGATGGGATATTGGTTGTTTCTTGTTCATCACCGTAAGCAGCCAATCCCCGTCAGTTTAATTATATTGATTGAATTTGAAAAGTTAGAATTAGCAAACTAGACTAGACTGGCACGCCGAAGATTTCCATCAAAGACTTTACTTTGTCTGTCCTATAACCTGTTCAAAGGAGACGCAATTAAGGAATAACTTCGAAAAGAAGCATTGAGCCAAGGCCTGATAGGTGGGACGATGGGAGATTATCAAGCTACTAGTAATCAACAGACAAACTCAAATATCCCACTCAAAAATAGATTTGTTATTGCCCGCTGGATTAAAAAATAGATGTCTGGTAGAAATTGTAGGCACATTCATTCTCGTTTACGCTATTTGTTCAGCAGCTACCGTATATTCTGGCAACAAACTGCTTGGAATAGTTGGCCTCCCGCCGCTCGGAATGATTGGAGTAGGTTTAGTTCATGCTTTGGTTTTAACTGCAATAGTATATGCTATAGGATACCGTTCTGGAGCTCAGGTTAATCCAGCTGTTACAATAGCCTTACTAGTAACAGGAAAAATGCGTGGAAAAGAAGCGGCACTTACTATTGCATGCCAAATATTAG
>JAJPIN010000228.1 GCA_021324715.1 Nitrososphaeria archaeon | reverse complement strand
TTATTTTTGCCTATCGAAAATTGAAGAGCATTCGAAATTCCACATGAGGCTTGGTTAATGGTACATGGCGCCCACAAACTATTTTGTGTTGGTATCCAATATTCAACCAGTGATGCGTCAGTAGTATTAAATCTTGCAATCTTGTTACCAATGTGCTCATTGAACCAAAGATTCCCTTTTGTGTCCATCTTGACCCAATATGGCAGTGTGTAACCGGATTCCTTTGGAATATTTGGAGAGATCCTAGAAAGTGGTGATGTGCTAAATTCCGTAACCTTCCCAGTTGTAGCATTAACCATAAAGAATATACTGGTTCCGTGATCAGTAATCCAGGGATTTCCATTTTTATCTATAGCAATTCCTACAGGTGAAGTAAGGTGGGTCGGCAGATTAAATGGAGTGAACGTTCTAGAAGCTAAATCAAACTTAAATAATTGACCTTTAACTGCAAAGGCAAGAGCCGAAATCCACAGGATATTACGATCCTTGTCTAATGCAATCGAGCCAGTGCTAACTAATTCCGGATCTATTCCCTTAAATGAGGACAGAGGGAGAGAAATATTTGAAATACCTACAGATGAATTATTTTTTAAATCTGAAATATTCCCATACCAAAGAGACTTGGAACGAATACCTACAAAATAAATCTCATTATTGTCCAATACTATTGAGACTGGGTAGGTAGTACCAAAACCTGAAGGATGTTCTGGAACTGGTACGAAGATGAAGTTATTATTAATTCGATCATATTTCCAAATTCCGTTTTGCTTCTCATCAGTGAACCAGATATTGCCTTTTAGATCCATTTTCAGATCCCAAGTTTGTGATACATCGGTGGGCTTTGAACGACTATCCCATAAAGGAATAGTTAACTCTTTACTATTGTTATCTTTCGTGGTGAACTTACCAAGAAGCCCCAGCTTTGTCGATACATACCATACTGTATCGTTATCCGCCAGTATTCCCAAAGGCATCTCACATTTTTTTGGAAGTGGATATTCGGAAACGAAGGAGTTACTATGTAGTGATGAATTAACTCCACAAAATTGACTTTGGAAGCGTAATATTGCTTGGGTTTTTGAAGCCTCTTGAAGTTGGGAAAATTGATCTGATTGAGCGTATGAATTATTACTGTCATTGAATTTAAAACCTAATATCATAGATAATAGTGCAAAGGTAAGTATCAAACAGAGTAAATCAGCTTCAACATTAACTCCACGTGTGAACATATTCTAGGCGATTTGATTTATTGGTAGATCTAATAAGAGTTTTTTTATTTACTAAAACATGGATAATTTAAATAATAAGGATATTTTTTCAGTAACATGAAATCGATTACTAAATATTTAAATTTTCAAACTGAAAAGAGATTTAAATTAATCAATATAACACCACAGATAGAAAAAATAGTACATGACTCTAACGTAAATGAGGGTTTATGTCTAGTAAATTCCATGCATATTACTTCAAGCATTTTTATAAATGATGATGAAAGAGGTTTGCACCTGGATTTCGAAAAATGGCTACAGAAGATTGCGCCTCATTTTCCGACAGGACAGTACTCTCATAATGATACTGGAGAAGATAACGCTGATGCACATTTAAAACGGCAGATAATGGGTCGAGAAACAGTAGTTGCCATCACTGGAGGAAAACTTGATTTTGGGCCTTGGGAACAAATCTTTTACGGGGAATTTGACGGTTGTAGAAACAAGAAGGTGCTTGTAAAAGTAATTGGGGAGTAAAATAAAATCTGTTGTCTATTTATGTTAATAATTTGAAATTAATTATTCTTGCAAACGGTCAACGTTTATGAAGAGTCGATTGATTTATTAGATATTTACTAGTTTTTGTATTTATGGAGTCATACCGTGTTGATAAAGATTCTTTAGGAGAGGTCAAAGTCCCTTCTAATGCCTATTATGGACCATTTACAGTACGAGCCTCGAACCAATACAAAGTAACAGGTCAGAAACCTCATGTAAACATGATAAAGGCATTTGCTATGATAAAACGCTCCGCAGCACTTGCTAATAAAAATTTGAGTGTACTACCTGCGGTGAAAGCTGATGCAATTGTAAAAGCATGCGATGAAATACTTTGTGGACAGTTATTGGATCAATTCATAGTAGATTCAATTAATTCGGGTGCAGGAACCGCATTTAACATGAACATAAACGAAGTAATTGCAAATAAAGCTCTTGAAATCACTGGTCATAGAATTGGTGATTATTCTTTCATTAATCCTAATGATGATGTAAATATGTCACAATCTAGTAACGATACTTTTCCAACAGCAATGCATATAGCGTTATTAATAAATGTGAAAGAAGTTGCAGAATCTCTTGACTCGCTTGTAACATCGCTTGAAAAAAAAGCTCAGGAATTTAAAGATGTTATAAAAATTGGTCGAACGCATCTGATGGATGCATTACCCGTGACGTTAGGTGAGGAATTCAATGAATACGCTTTTTCTCTTAGAAGAGGACTGAATAAAATTGTAGATGTATGTTCTTGTTTAGAGTATGTGGGTCTTGGCGCAACCGCTGTTGGAACTAGTGCGAATGCACCACCCGGATATGATAGGTTAGTAATTGAATACCTTTCACAAATATCCGGATTAAGCTTAAAGTCTTCACAGAACTATTTCTTTTCCTTACAAAGTAAGTTTGAAATAACAATGTGTTCTTCAGTCTTGAGAAATATTGCAATAGAATTAATAAAAATGTCAAATGACCTCAGGTTGATGGCTTCAGGTCCAACAGCGGGCTTGTCAGAAATTACTATTCCTGCAGTACACGCAGGATCGTCTATAATGCCAGGTAAAGTAAATCCCTCACTCTCAGAATGCCTCAACATGATTTGTTTCATTATTATAGGAAATGATGTTTCGGTTGCCCTTGCTGCTCAGGCAGGTCAATTTGAACTGAACGTAATGTTACCAGGAATGATAAAAGACATGTTAGAGTCAACAGATATGTTAAAAAATTTTCTACCGGTTTATTCAAAAAATATGATAGACGGATTAAAAGCAAATGAACAGAGGCTATTATCGCTTGTGGAAAAGAGCCCAATATTGGTCACTCTGCTCAATACACACATTGGCTACCTTAAAGCATCTGAGATTTACAAAGAATCTGTGACAACGAATAAGAGTATCAGAGATTTAGTCCTTGAAAAAGGACTCATGACAAGAGAAGAGCTTGACAACGCCCTATCAAAGAAAAATATTCTTGGATCAAAATAATACTAAAACATTTGAATCAAAGTGAAATTGAATTGTTATCATCCATAATGTCGATCAAGCATATGAGGGAGCAAAGCCAGAAATCGGTGTGATAGATAAAAGATTACTTGCCACTGTTTCTTTTGGAATTGTGGTTACCATTATTGTTTATTTAGGTATTGTGGATTCTTTAAATCATCCCTCGATTTCTAGATTGCCAATTTCTCCAGAGATAGCAATTTCAAAAGTCATAAAATCATTTAATATTTCAGAAAACCAATTGAATAGTTCTCTCCAATATGTCTACGTAAAGTCCGATGGGACGGTGTATGAGTCAAATCCTGAATCTAATGGATTAGGAAAGATCATCGGAAATACTGAACCTCCCAATACTCCTGGTAGTCATTTTGCTTGGGAAATTAATGATATTCAAACCAAAAAGAAGTATTATGTTGATGCGATAATTGGAGAAATAATATCTAATTCAAGCTAGAAATAAACTAATTTAGCAACCAAATTATAAGACCTGTATTTTGCATATCTCATGCAGGTCGAAGGCAGAGTAATTATCTGCGACACTATAGATGATGTCGGAATCTCCATATTAAAAAAAGCAGGATTAGTCGTCAGCTACAAACCCGATATTGAAATTGATGAATTACTAGCGTCAGTGGGTGATTGCGACGTGATTGTAGTAAGAAGTAGAACAAAAATAACTAAAACGATAATTGATGCAGCATCTAAAGTCAAAATTATTGCAAGAGTGGGAGTTGGATTGGATAACATAGATACAAATTATGCCCAATCTAGAGGAATCAAGGTTTTGAATGCTGCCGAAGCGGCATTGAACGCAGTGTCGGAACTCGTGATCGGTCATATGTTAGCATTGTCTAGAAACATTCCTAAAGCAAATGATGGCATTAAGAATGGTAGATGGCTAAAAAAGGAACTCGTTGGCAGCGAGCTTAAAGGAAAATATTTGGGAATAGTTGGAGTTGGAAATATCGGTAGAAACGTAGGAAGGTTGGCCAGATGTTTTCGTATGAACTTAATAGGATACGATATTTTTCCAATAAATCAAGATTATGTTAGAGAGGTAGGAATGATAAAAACAGATTTAAAGACACTATTGGAAAATTCAGATTTTGTTACATGTCACGTACCATTAACTGAATATACACGGCATCTAATAAATTCTGAGACGTTATCATACATGAAACCGACTGCCTTCTTGATTAATACGTCAAGGGGAGAAATAATTGATGAGGAATCATTATTTCGTGCCTTAAGTGAGAATAAAATAGCTGGAGCAGCTTTGGATGTTTTTGAAGTGGAACCCCCAACCAATACTAAACTACTACATCTTCCCAATATTGTTTGCAGCCCTCATATTGCCGCTCAAACAAAAGAAGCACAGGAGCTCGCATCGACGGTCATTGCAGAAAAGGTAATCCAGACATTAGTGACCAATAGATGATATACTGGATCAAAAATTTTTTACTAATATTAGCACCTTCCAGAATTCTTTTCAGCTAACAAAATACTGATCTTGAGAGGTTACAGATATTCGTCATCCACGGAAGCACTTTCAATATCTTTCGACAGCATCTGCAAAATTAGAATTTACCACGAATTTGAAATAGCTATACTCAAACATTGATTCTGGTCCCGATAGCGTTCACAACCGCCTGGGCAATTTTATCATGGTATTTCGTACGGGCAATTTTGCATTGTTCAATTTGAATAGCGTTAGTGCCCAGACGATTTACAATGTTATCCGAACTGTCGCCGTTGAAATTTCCGTCAGGACATGGCGAAACGTGGACTTTTATGTCAGGATTGGCTTCTTCGAGGGCCTTCATGATTGCGCCCCTAATATCACATTTCAAATCAGCATCCGGGTTATGGGGATTACCACCAACACAAATAGAATCTTCGGTCCATCCATGAAAAGCAATCGAATATTCAAAATTTGGAGTCGGTGCGATTATTGACTTTAGTTTGGGAAAAGATTCCGGATTAATTTGGGTCGAAGTTATGTGCCAACGCTCAGATGCATCTTCATTGGAATCGCCATTTGGTTTCCTACTACTAAACCCCTTGCATAACCATAAAGAAGCACTATCGCCGAATCGATTGGCTACGTATTCTGCTTCAACATCTGTCCAGGGTTCGATATTACCACCGTGTGGTGCAAGGACTATTAACTTGTGATTTTGGACTTCATGCAGCTTTTCAATAAATTCGCTCATACTCTTTGCCGGTTCGTCATCCTCACCAAGTCCGTCGAGCATGATCTGAGCTTTCACCTGACCATTGCAAGCATTTTCTGAGAGTTGGCAGTTATTCAGGTTTTCAATTCTCTTTCCTAGAATTACACGTTTTGGATCAGGATCAGAGAGAAATTGTGGAGATACTGTAAAAATTGCACCGAGCTTTGTATTTGTATTTGCTCTAGGAAATTCTATACGAACTTGTTCGCCTGGGTGTCTATTTATGCTACTAAGCTGCTGGCTGTTTGCCCAGCATTGCTCTTTGTGAGGGTTGGCAGGATCTACTTCGAACTTTGCATCGAAAGCTCCTTGAGTAGTGCTCATTTTAGTGATTCCCAATAATGCAGTCAGCTATAAAAATACCCCTTTGACATCGTTTATTTTTCCTGTAGACCGATAGAGGATTTGAATACTCATACTACGTTACCAAAAGAAAGAATTAATATCTGCAGGCGCATCAAAAGCTTTCCACTCTCAAAATAACAAATAACGATTTTCCTAACGATATTTAAGTGAGGATGAACTGCTCAGCTAAACATTTTGAGCTTATGAGCTCGGTAATTTTAGCTAAAACTAATTATATAATGACGCCTATAATGTTCTAGGTTTTCAGTGGCTTCAATTTATAAAGCGATTGGTATGTATAACCATTCCAGTATCTTATTATTAGTTGATAACTACTAGAAAGATAGAAAGGAGCATTATCCATGACTGTAGAGAAGAAGGAAATAGATAAAATTAAACCTAAAAATTCGGATAAAAGTAAATCGCCCTTTATTTCTATGATTACAGGGGAAAATAAAGGAAAATTAGAATCAGAAATAATATACGACACAGACACTCAAATTAAACAGGTACAGAATAGATTATGGAAGGCACTTAAAAGAAGGTATCAATATGATTCAAACTTGGAGTCCGCACAGATCTTTCTAAAAAATCATGTAAACTCCAAAATTCCACTCGTCATATTATACGTTGACTTGGTGGGTTCAACAAATCTCTCGATGACCATTCCAGTAGACAAGTTAGTAACAATAATCCGCGCATTCACTTATGAAATGTCACTAGCTGTGTATAGATACGAAGGATTCGTTTTAAAATATGTGGGTGACGGTCTAATTGCGTTCTTTCCGTCATTATCAAATAAATACGTTGTATGTGACAGGGCCGTCAGATGTGGAATTTCTATGCTCACAATTATAAAAAATGGATTAAATCCAATCTTAAATCAGTACGATTATCCAGATTTAAGTGCAAAAGTAGGAATAGATGAAGGAGAAAACATCATTGTGCAATATGGAACTGATGAGAAATTGCCCCTAGATATTCTAGGTTATTGCATGAGTGTATCGGCAAAAATGACGTCTCTGACAAAGTCAAATAATATCACAATAGGTGACGATGTATATGTTAGACTTCATCCAGAATTGAGGCAAAAATTTGTCAGAGTTAATTATAGTGCAAGTGAGTGGAATTACGTCAGTAAGCGAACGGGAGAACTTTACAAACTTTACACTTTCAAACAATAGAGTTCTTTTATCGGCAAAAGACAACTAATAGAAAAGACTAAAATACACTAAAATTCCTAAAGTCATTATTGTCTACTGCATATATTCTTGTGAATTGCACGCTTGGTTCTGAGGAGAGAATAATTGATGAAATTGCAAAGCTGTCCGATGTGAAGGAAGTCCGAGGAACGTATGGAGTTCATGACGTATTTGTCAAAGTAAAGTCAGACAATACTGAATCAATGAATCACACAATAACGAGTAGAATTAGAAAGATACCGGGTATAACTTCAACTGTTACTCTGGTTGTAATTGAAGAGCAAGGCGGAAAGGAAATCAGTTGATCTTGGACGACATATTTTTCTGACTTTCTTTGTTATTTCTTTTTAATGCGTAGATAATAAACCCAGAGGTTAATCCTAATGTTATCCATCCCAAAGAACTGAAAATAAGATAATATTTATACTGCGGAATCAAGAGTGATACTCCAGAAAGAATAGCACCACCCCACCAGAGTACAATCAAAATTTGCAGATTGATCCTAAATATTATCACCCTCTAATGCTTTCATCAAAACCCTTAAGACATCTCAAAGTTTTTTCACAGTTAGCGCATTTGCAGTATTCAAAGAAATCAAAGTCGTTATATCTTCTAAATGAAAATGTATCGTCATGATTACAAAAGATACGCTTGAATACAATTAGCAATGGATTAGTCATACCCAAGTTCTTACACTTACATCCATAATAACGATTTTGTCTGTTATAGAAATGCATGAACAGGGAATTGCGAAAAGTTCGATTTTTACCAAAATATCGCTAGTGATTATTTAAAAACTGTTTGTTCTGGAATTTAATTGCCTCCTCTAGCAAGAGTCGTCTAGGAAGGCGGCTTTTCAGGTGTTGTATCATCGTCCGTATCTGTTCCCCACTTTGCTGCTAGAATTTGTATGAAGATATGATCCAAATCCAATTTCAGGTCGTTGTCCAATATTTGAAACGCAGTTTTATCACCAAGTCGAAAAGTAGACATCTGCGGGTGACCTTCAGCGACACTGATTAAATGGTTGTTCTTATCATAAGCTTGAATGGCGAGACTAACATTTTCAATTGTGTTACGATCTGGATCTTTATTTTCTATCATCCCTATGATCTTTGTTTCATTAGATCCATGATGAATACTGACATTTGTTATCTCGAATATTCCCTCATCATATCCAAATCTCACTGAGTGAGTAGAATAAAAATATGGGCTGGTAAATGTGGCATTATGGTCAATTCCATCGACATTTTGGAGCAGGGACATCGGTGTGAACAGTAGCCCGCAGATGATTAATGCTGCCACAGAAAGTAAAACTAGGTAATTCAAAGTTCAACCTCATTTACCATGACCCAGCCTTATAGTATTCGAATATCGAGCTCGACGCATTTAATTCGTATAAATACTACTTGCAATTGGTAGTTAATCAACCATGTTTAAGCAGATCTGTAAAATTGGAAATGCCGTCGGTGAGATTTGAGCTCACGACAGCTCGGTCTTCAGCTTCACCCCGAAGTTCTAGGTCGAGTGCTCTCCCAGGCTGAGCTACGACGGCACAGCTAACCTTCAGTATAGATAATATATAATCGTGACTTCGAATCAGCGATATGCAGGGTGTGGCCATCATCAAAAATCTAGTACTATATTAGTTGACCTTGCAAATATACATCAACAAACGCCATTGATGATTCTAAAATCCCTCCACACATAGACTAAATTCAAATTTAATGAACAAAATCTTTACGCGCACCCCCAACTCTGATAGAAACAATTCCCCAAACTAAAATTGTACATGGGAACTGGCAACAGTAGACATCTAATTCACACTGCGCCAGGGCCCTTTAAAAGAGGGATATGATCATCGTTAAACAAGAATAAATAATAACTAATGTGCATACGCAATAGCAGTCACAACTAAACCCATAACTATGATGGTGAGTGCAGTTGCAACAAGTTGTAGTATCAATACTAATAAGAAGATTAGATGTGATTAAAACCTGATGAAAGAAAAGTCTGAAAATTTTT
>JAJPIN010000103.1 GCA_021324715.1 Nitrososphaeria archaeon | reverse complement strand
TTATCATATCAATAGAGATGGTATCCTTGACCAAGCTAGACGATGGCCCCTTACGAATTACAGAGATAGGGTGCTTTTTAAATGTAGTATTACGGTATTATTAAAAAAAAGTCGATAAGGTTGGTAAAATCCCCTCGGATTCTAGTTGAAAGGAAAATTTAGAACAATTATTCTCAAAAACTTCATTCTGAAATGAACAATTTAAATTCAGTTGATTAGTTAAATTATTTACTCCAAGAGAAAATATGGATTACTCTAATTATTTCCAAATATTGTATGATTATGAAAAAAAGCAAATAGGAACTGAAGAAAAATCAATTTTGTTTAAAGTGATAAATAGTGTAGATCTTTCTGCCCAAATCGGTTCATATCTAAAACTAAGAGACAAGAACCAACTAGGCGATACTTCATCTGTGTCAAAGTTATTGGGGCTAAAGCTCCTTACAGAAAAAAAAGGACTAATCCTAAGAGGTACGAGAAAATACCAATTAACTAGTATAGGACTATTTTATGTACTCTCTGAAACCAGAAGTTATCCTCCCGCCCTTTTAAAGAAGTATAGCAGCGATCCAATCCTTTTGACACTATTGTATCAATATTTTGACGTAGATACAATAGCGTCAAGTTCAGCCAGATTTTATTCAGTCATAACCCAGTATCTAAGACAATGCTGCAGGATTACTCTAAACTGGTTGGAAGACACCCAGAACTCTAATGAGGAACATAAAAACGAGATGATGAACCACCTAATGTTCGAATTAGAATTAAATGCAAAACTTTTGGCATTTAGAATTACAATTATGTACTCTGATTCAAAAATTCTTTCTCTTACACCAAAATCGAAAACCGGTGACCCAGAGGTAGCCTACTATGAGCTAGAAAGTAATATGAGGGAAATCCTTGGTAAAGACAATAAGTTTGTTGAACTCTTGCACAGAACAAATACAGATTTTAAGAGCGGTTATAAGGAACTCACAGACTCTAAATAATTTCTGCGTTCCTTTTTATTCAACTATTGCTTTAGATCTTTTGGTTTTGCCTGCAAAGTAACATCAATTTCCTGCGGTTTACCATCTCTGAGAACACCAAGACTCATCTTGTCACCTGCCTTTTTATTGTTTGCAATATAGGTTGATAGATCTTTCAAATTTTGAATCGGTATCTTGTCTGCGCTTGTAATAATATCCCCACCCAATTGTATTTCGGTTCCATTGATGTCTGTTATTTTATAACCACCTTTCATTCCAGCTTTATCTGCTGGTCCATCTGAAATAACTCCAACTACTAGGATTCCAGTGCTCTGATTAGTATTTAATTTTGCAGCAATATCCTCACTCATATCAGTACCATCAATTCCTAACCACAAGGGTTGAGTATTGAGTTGTAAGGGCCTTTCAGCCAGGACGACATCGATTGTTTGGAGTTTCCCATCTCTGATAACAGTAAGTTTAACATCTTGTCCAACCTTTTTGTGCTGCTCCAAATATACTAATATGTCATCAATCTTCGAAACACTTTGATTATCAATTTTTATAATAACGTCTCCGAACAATTTTGTTTTCCTGCCGTTTACATCTACGAGTTTATCTCCGCCATGTAATCCAGCCTTAGAAGCGGGACCGCCCGGGCTAGTATCTATTACAAGAAATCCTTTAGTTGTGTTTAAATTCATGGCCGAGGCAATTTGTTCATTAACATCTATTCCAGAAATTCCAAGCCATGGATGTTTGTAAGAATGCTCTGACATTAAGACTGGTACTACTCTCTGAATAGTACTTGCCGGAATAGCAAATCCAACACCAGAATATTCACCTGTTAGCGAAAAAATAGCGCTATTTATCCCAATCACTTGTCCATTCAAATTAAGTAGCGGCCCTCCTGAATTTCCAGGATTTATGGCCGCATCAGTCTGAATTATCTCAGGTATCGAATATGATGCAGAAGGATTTTGTGTAACTTGATCAGGTGGTAGTTCTGGACCCTCAGGACTACCTGGATTCTGAGATGGTATTACTCTACCTAATCCGCTAACTATTCCCTCAGTCATAGAACCAGAAAGTCCAAATGGGTTCCCTATTGCTATTACATGCTCTCCAATTTTTACACCAGTTGAGTTACTAAGGACCAGTGGTTTTAATGATTCATTTTTCGGATTCTCAATTTGTAAAACTGCCAGATCAGAAAAAGGATCGCTGCCTATAATCTTTGCCTTATAGGTTTTGTCATCTAAAAAGGTCACAGTAACATTATTCGTTTCGGTATCGTTGTACGATCTATTTCGAATTACATGATCATTTGTGATAATATGGCCAGCATTGTCGTAAACAAAACCTGAACCAAGTGCTGAAGCACGAGGGTCCTTGTTTGACACGGTAATCTGTACTACAGAATCTTTAACTCTATCAAATAATTTCGACAATAAAGTATCGTCATTAGCTGTTTGAGCATAAGAATTTACAGAAAAAAAGCTAAAAACAAGCAAAAAACAGATTGGAATTACAATGTATAGGTCAAAAAATTTAATATAAGCTAAATTCCGAAATACAGAAGTCTCTTTAAAACCGGTCACATGAGTTGTACTTTAAAAAGTTAATTTATATCTATTGTTTTTAAATTCAAGCAGTTTTAATCCTTTTATTGTAAGATAGAGAGGACTGTCGGGATAAATTGGTCGACGAAATTAAATCCATTTGTAAGATGAGAGGATTATTCTTATTCATCATTTCTTTTATTTAATTTTCCTTTAAAAATCTATATGGAATTTTAAGTTAAAAATGTTGGTTACCATATATAAGTAATTACGGAATATGAATTGCAATAGGTACTCAAAATTGGTGGAGCGAGAAGTAGAACGAATCATGAAATATTTGGTCGAAGAGAGAACCGTGGTTAAGCTCCTTCGTGTCCTCGAAACAGAGAAAAAATTTACTTATTATAACACTAATGAAGAGAATTGCGGACTATCGCACTATTCTAGGAAGTATAAAGCATGGGTACTGCGCAACGAGTGTATTCGATTGAATTAGTGAACTTTCTATCAAAAGCGTTTGTTTCTATCTATTGAAAGTCCAAAACACAATTTTAATCTACTTTAGGATTTAACATATTCATTGCCGTATTATTCCATAGCGACAACAGCTCATCAAAAGTCTGAGGAGCCCCCGGCACTGTATGGACTTCCCTTTATGCGAACTACAAAGTCCAAATCGTTTATTCGCTTTAGTAAAGTGAGATCAAGGCCATGACTAACTACCATTTTTGTTCCTTTAAGATAAAAACCTGGCGCCATACCAGTGACACTAATTACTCTCTCTCTAATTTGTTGGGTATCCTGTTCGGGTTTAAGCATGATTTCCAAGGTATAGATGCTTTCTTTTTTTGCCTTCTCGTCAAAAATTAGGCTAACAACCAAAATTGGGTCTACCTTTGGAAATACTGTTTTGATGGCATTATCGGCTTCCGTAAATTCCCGTACAACATCCTTAATACTATTGATTTCTGAATTACTCATTTAACTTTACTAGTCTTAACAGATTAATAAAGAGCACTCATCGTGTATTTGTTTTGACCAATTTCCACAAAGTTTAAACACATTAAGCAAACAATACTGAATATCGTCTATTTCAGGAGATAGATGTAACAACATTATTGCTTGGTGCAACGATCATCTTTGTCGACACCAAGCAATCACTGGTCTAATTTTTAAATTGTATGGAAAGTTCACAGGAATTTATAAACATGAAATAAATTAAATAGCCTTTATGGAACTTACATCGTATCAATGAGTGAGGAGGACAATGGTCATTCAAAGAGTTATCATCTACAGCTTGAGAAGATGAACATTAATTTTGGTAAAATTGAAAGAAATTTACCAATAGCAACTCTCATTGAAATTGCAATTCAGAGAAATGAAGGACTATTATCAAATTCTGGAGCTTTGTCAGTAAAAACCGGAAAATTCACGGGACGCTCCCCTGATGATAAATTCATTGTTGACGATGAAATGACTCACGGTCCTGTTAACTGGGGCAAGGTAAACCATTCTATATCTTCGGAAAAGTTTGACAAAATTTTTGAACGAATGAAACAACACGTATCTGGAAAGGATTTTTTTATATTTGACGGATTTGTAGGAGCGGACCCTGTTATTCGCCTTCCAATTAGAGTTTTTACCGATAGTGCATGGCACAGTATGTTTGCATCACAAATTTTTATACGACCAACT
>JAJPIN010000215.1 GCA_021324715.1 Nitrososphaeria archaeon | reverse complement strand
TGATCCGAGTCAAAAATAGCTAAAGGCCGATCTAGGTAGTGTTTTGTTTTACTAAATTAAGGGACTTAAAATAATTAATTATCTTAGATAACCAAATTGACCTTTGGCTTAATACTTTATTACAATTTTGTATAAAGTGCTCTCATAATATCAAGGTGTCAAATCTGGGCATCAGTTTTAGCATATCACGAGTATGAAACGCTTGAATACCAGCCCAATCTCTTTATCTTCTTTTTTTAATTCTGATTGACTATACGACTGCTGTTCTATCGTTTCTTGTTTTGATTTTTACAATAGATAATATGGCTAGCGGAATTATAATTCCAGCTATAAGAATTGCAGCTGGATTGTAAAATATTGTTTCAATGTTCTGTATTATGCTATTTCGCATTAGTACTAGCCATATAGCAAGTAGTAGAATACCTGCACCAAATATTGGATATTTTAAAAACGTAAACCTGCCAAGTGCTGGCGTATGCCCTCTTCTGTCCAGCTCGCCTGCTCCAAACAAAACTAACACTGGAATGAATCCAAATCCCACTAGATAATAACTGACTATAGGAGTGCCAGCAAATACCGATAGGTGTAACGCGTTTCCTGGCGCAAAGAACCAAACCAAGATAATAATCACAGATCCTATAAGGAAACTCTTGTCAAGTATCTGACTGTTTTGACCAAATCCATAAACACGTCTCCAAGGTATTGGTTCACATCCATATTCACGCAGATCCTCATCTGCTTTGTCAACTAAACCTCTAGGATCCTCTTGAAAGAAATAGATTTTTTCTTTAGGATCCAATGGTCTGGGATTACCTTTTTCGTCATATAGGCCTCGTTTGACTAGCCTAGTAAATGGATAAAACCACTCCACTCCCCTGTCCTTTACTGTAGTAAATGAATCCTGTAATGAATGTAAGAACACTCCTAGCGAGAAAAAAGGGCTTACCAAATAAGTCAATGCCATGACAAAGACATTGTGCAATCCCGCTCTGTGAATTTGTTCCTCAGCGTAAACTTTCTTTGGTATAAACCAATACTCCCTATCCAAATCAGGGATCAAAGTTCCTAGGGCTATTAATAATGCTATTTCTGGTTTGCCAAAAAATACTAATCCCACCGCAAAGCCAAATACAAAGTGAGTTGGTAAATCCAAAATTTATCAGTGTTATGGGATATTGATAATATTAATTAAGTATATGTGAATTATGTGTCGCTCCCGTACTAGAAGTTTAAATTTTCGGCGCCGAAAAATTCGTCTGCAAACTAAGTGATAACCTCTGCGATTTAGTACAATGGCATAAAAACAAACGTAGGATTAATAGATAAGGCAATCTAGAACGGGTTTTTTCCAGTACTTGTTAGCTTTTGGTACAAAAAGTCAATCAAAGGTTCAAGCTGTGGCGGCATTGTGACATCATTCGTGCGAATAGTATGCTCTTTTTCATTATTCGTTACCGTAATTTTGTAATTTATGTAATCAGCCGAGCCGGCTTTTGGTGGAACTGAATCTGAAGGAAAATCAAAAAAATTAGAATTCTTTACGAGATCAGAAATCTGTTTTCCTTCATCTTTGGACATGGAGTTAGTGTCTAAGACTATGCTGGCATTGGTGCCGGCTAAACCGCCACTAGTTTGGAGACTAATTTTCATGTGTTACTGCATGTATGACCCAGCTGTCATATTTACCTTTATAGTATCCTGTATTCCTTTCTTACACAGTTATTCCTACCGTATTCCATCCCTTCTTCACTGCCTTGTGTTCTGTACTTCCATCCCCATATAGGGCAACTGATGCTTCCTCTGTGTGATCAGCGAACTCTTGGAAACTGCAGTCAACATGAAGACCGCTGCTCAATGTCTTGTACCAAATTTTACCAGCTTTTTCCCAAGCAAACCCTCCGATTTCAGCAGATGTCGTATAAAAAGCCTTATTTGGAATTCCTGAATTTATATGGACTCCGCCGTTATCATTGTCTTCATCATTAGGAAGATGCACATAATTACTAATATGCGCAGGCTGTGGATCATTCGGGCGAGCAGTACCAGGAGCTTTCATACTTCTAAGTGCGAGACTGGGATCTGTAAAGACTTGTCCGATAAGCCAATCGGCCTTATCTGCAGTTTGATTCAAAGCATATTGCTTGACAAGTGAACCAAAGACGTCCGATACACTTTCATTCAATGCGCCCGGTTGATGGGTATCATCGCAAAAGTATTTCAGGCCTGCTTCATATTCCGTAACACCATGAGTTAACTCGTGTCCCATAACATCTATTGATGCTGTAAAGCCTTTAATACCGCGTGCAGGATCACCATCACCGAAACACATCTTTTGACCGTCCCAGAAGGCGTTCATGTATTTCACACCCCAATGGACATATCCATTTAATGCGAGATTCTTGTCGTTGATGGATTTCCTTCCAAAAACTTTATCGTATAGATTATAAGTCGCGTCGAGGCCATCGAATGTTTCATTGACAACATTATCTGCTGAATTAGAATCCCCAATACAACGGGCTTTAGTTGACGTACCTGTGAAGCGTGTATTGTGTGCGTCAAATACACAGATACTCTTTTCAGGAACTGTTGGGAACAATCCGTACATGGTTCCAATAATCGATCTTCTCTCACGCATTCTTGAATCCATCATGATGGTTCTCAGGACGGTGTCTTTATGTTCCTCTGGTGAATCTTTAAGC
>JAJPIN010000082.1 GCA_021324715.1 Nitrososphaeria archaeon | reverse complement strand
TTTCATATTTTCCAATAGTTTCTAATTTGGTTGACATTATATCGCGTATAAGATTTGTCACAGGCAGTCTAACATCGAAGTTCAATATATTTTGATTTGTGGAAATAGGAGAATATTTATGATGAACGACCATACTTGTATTTATTATTAAATTGGAAGGTCTTGCCATTTGTTGGCAAAATCCTACGGATCTTAAAAGCAGGGGGCTCTGTATTAATAAGGCCTATCATATCATGTTTATGCACTTTACTTTTTTGTCCTCCTGTATAGGTATAAAATATCGATTAAATTTTAGGACAATCATGACTCAGGAATAATAATTATCTTGAATTATCCAAATCAGTTAGGGGTAAATAAATTCAGCGCAAAAAATTATAAAAAAGGTCTAGAATATTTTACCTAAATTGTATTAAATCAACAATGAATCTTTTCAATATGAAAAGTGAAAAATATTGCCAGGCTTGTGAGAACAATAACGGCATTCTGTACGAGTTCAGAAAGAGAATGTTTTGTAAGCAATGCCTTGAACTAATCATTTCCACCCGAATTCCTTCTGGGATTTAAATGCAATTTGGTAATGTAAGCTGCAGTTAGAGTTATTTAGTATCACAAAAAGGAATACATTCTGATGTTCACGTATCTTCTGAATCCTTAATCCGATGACTTAGGTTAGTTTTTCATAAAATATTATATAAAATAAGCTGCGCTAGTACGATAAATACCTCTTGTCACTCTATTTCTGATTTGATGGGAAGAGAAGTCGGGATCGACCTAAGAGACTGTTGGTCCTAAATTTAGATTCTTTCTGCAGGTTCTAGATCCAACATTTTTAGCGTTACCTATTATTGATATTTTAATTAGCCACCCTGAGTTAGATGGAACCGAAAGTGCTGAGGGTCTAATTTCGCAATTCTATCCACAAATTAGAATTAGCAATTTTTGATCACATTTCATTCTAAATTCAATAATATCAATTATTTAGCATTATGGTGTAAATATTTATGTATTAATTCTTTGAATACAGGCTGCTGACTATTCACGAGCCTCCCATTAAATTTTCAGTAACAATCTTTGAAAACTCACTTATCTCAATTTAATAATTTAAAGGCAGGCAAATACTGGCTCTGAATGTAAAGGAGGCATTATCCATGATCTAATCGCTCCTCCATTTCCGACAAAATCAAACGCTTTTATATTTTGATAGTATAAAAACTAATCATGACTCAGATTTCCAAACTTGCACTACCTGCTACGTCAATACTTTTCATCCTTTTAATTGTGGGTCCCGTGTTTGCACAAAAATTGAGTAATCAGACAAAGATTGAACTGAATATTACCAATGCATCAGCAGCAGCCGGAGGCAGTGCGGCAGCGGCTGCACCAATCATCCTAGCCATCAAAGCCCTTGAAACTGGAGATAAAGGAACGGCTTCAAGTTATTTAGCTGCTGCACAACGGGCATTTGGAGAATCAGATCAGGCCAAGAACCAATTTAACGAAGCCATGAAGTCTTTTTCGAGTGGAGATTTGATTGGAGCACTGAAACATTTGAAAGTCGCACTTAATTTTCTCAGTTAAACTTTATTCTTGTCTAATTTCTTCAACTTCTATATTGTCTTTTTCGAATGAATTACGAGTTTTGTTGCTTAGGCTTCCCTCCTAACCTGATCAGTTACTTCGGTTTTAAATTAAACAATCACTAGTTTCTAATAATTTAGTACTCCCTCTCTTTAACGGGTTTTGTATATTAAATGTTCTTTAATTGAATTTAATTCTAATGTCTATCGAACAGACATTACAAAGTGAAGTCGAAGAATCAAAGAGATGGTTCAATACACAAAGAGAGGAAAGCACTTACAAAAGAGATCTGAAGAAAAGAATTGAATTAATAAACTGCGTTCTGGAAAATATGAAGGATCCTGATATTCAGATTTGCGGCTCTTATTGAATCCAAAATGAATAACATCATTGATGAAATAAACAAAAAAGATTCAATATTGGAAGCCGATCCATTGGATAGCGAATTGAGTATTGTAGATTGGATTTTGTACACAGTGTGCAGTAACGAATAAAAGTTATTCACTTGATAAAGAAATAATAAGTTATGATGATTTGTTAGACCTTTGAGAACTAAGAAAGGCTAAGACAATTAGCCAGTTACAACCCCTAAAGCAGTTATATTGTACCTGGCAACCCTATCAAATGAAATTATTTCCAAAAACTCGAATGGCAACGTATCTCCTGGTTTCAATATGAAAGATTGACTTGAAACAAATTTAGTAGTATTACTAAGAACAGTGCTATCCTTATCAAAAAATTGTGCATTCACTTTCACATCGTTAACACTCACGGTGTTGTTATTCCTGATCTTACCTTTAACCTCGGTCACAGCCGTAGCAGATTTCGTAACTGATAACTCCTCGACTTGTAGACCAACTTTATTACCCTTTGCTAATGTAATTGGTGTATTAGCTGATGTAGAAACATTGTTGTTCGAAGAGGCATTCGTTTCTTGGGCAAAAACTTCAGAGTCTAAACCCGCTTGCGTCATTATGGCACCTGTGACAAAAAATAAAAGAGTAGGTAAAAATGTATTATGCTTTTTCATTAAATTTGAATTTAAACTCACTTTATTTAAACCAGGCGATTTAATGTCCAGACACTGATGAGTCTTCAAAGTATTGACACAGAAAAACGTCCGTTCCCCCTCTCGTCTTGGTATTCTAGATTTTAAATTAATACTGTCATAATGCAATCATGGGTCGGACAATTCCTTCATATCGGATCGCATCAGAAGTAGAAATAAGGAAATGGCGATCGTTTAGGAAAGCGTTGGATAAGAGAGACAGAAAAAAATTTGATGAAGTGTTATCAATTCCACGTTTCTATAATGTTGCGGCCACTATGGCCTGTAAACCCGTTCTAATTAATGTTATTCTTATTTCGATTATATTTGAATAATTCACAAGAACTTGTAGCCCATAAGATTTAATATTTAGTACGACTATCTAAATAAAAAGAGAACTAACTGGTGGGGGAGTTGATTTGATTACACTGATTAGAAGCAATCATAATCATCCACCAGTTGTTCAGTGTTATGCATTAATCAAATATTAATGTTAGAATGAAAAATTGCTGGAAAACGTTATTAGTTTATAGTAAATTCTAATGTATATTGATATAAGTTAAGGTAACTGTAACCATTCCTTAAATTTCTTATACTAATTCTAGTAAGTCTAGTAATCATACAAAATATTCACCGTCGCATTGTCATCACGAGTAGTTGCTGCAATCATGACTTCAGTTGCGTTCCAAATCGCCACTGCAGCTCCATTTACCATAAATAGACAAACGCACAACTACGATAATAAAAACAGTGAGCATGGTAATGGCGGTACTGTGTCAAACATTGGTGATAGCCATGACAACCACCATTGTGTCGGAAATTCTAACAATGATAAAGGAATAGTATGTTACATCAATACTCACTTATTTTGTTAATACCTAATCTTTTTTTATTCTATTTGGTAACCCTTCAAAATTTTTTATTTCATTTCTACAAACTTTATACAATATCCAATCGAATATTCTTATTTCGCTAATTCAAACGCCACCATCAGACTTAAGGTAGGGCGTCATTAAGAAATCAGTAATACATATTAAACATTCGAGAATTTTTATACTTATTTCTTTGACTTTAACAAGTAGCGGAGTGATTTCGACTTTCCTTCTAGCAATTGTTTTCATTAGCGCGACTATTTTCGGCTCATATGTATACGCCTCGACAGGTGAAATGACAAATAGCGAACCCATTAATGGTGTCGTCATGAAGGGAGCTTTTGTAAACATGAAACAAGATAATAATAGCCTCATTCTTCCAGCTCCGCCTAACTACATTGATGATAGCTTGAAAATGATTTCCAGTGCAGGTTTGAATCATGTCCGATTTGTGTTCTACTGGGAAGCTTATGAAAGGGACCCCGAAGCTTTCATGAAGGAAATAGAATCGGTAGCCAATGCGGCAGATAAGTACGGACTGAAAATCATTTATGATAATCATCAATGGCACACTTCCTCATGGTTTGAAGTAAGAGGATCAGGTTTTCCTTGGTCCCTATTTCAAGATAACTCAAAGTATACCAGAGGGTCTGGTGGTAATACACATGATAAGGCAGCACAAGTCTTTTGGGGGAATTGGTGGAACAGATCTGTCAAAGATAACCAGGGTAAAGATGGCTGGGAATCAATGGCAGAGTTTCTTCGGGAAATAGTCTTGACAGTAGATAATCATTCAAGTACTCTGGGATACGAAATCCTAAGCGAGCCTCATGTTCAGAATAAAGGTCAATGGTCTAAAATAGGTAAATTTAATAGCTTCATTACCACGGAGTTGAGAAATATCACCAGTAAAACTATAGTCTACAGCATGAATGTTCCGGTTGACTTGAACAGCCCTATCGAAATCTCACCAAAAAACCTGGCGAAAATGGCTCCTTCCAATAAGGAGAATACCGCTTTCAAAGTAAGTGTCTACGCAGTTCCTGATGGAGATGGATATCAGCAGAAGAGATTTAATATGTTTCTGAAAACAAGGGATCGAACTGGAGTGCCCTTATACATTGGCGAGTGGAACAACGTCGTGAGGACAAAGGAAGGAGGAATCGACAAACTTAATCCGCACTTAAGTGAGCTTACGAAAACTGATGCAAAGCAGATCCTCGGAGCTCTCAAGAAAGCAGCAGTATGGGGCACGGCCTTTTGGAGGTGGGATTATCAGCACGTAGATACGCCCAGTTTTAATTTGGTCTCTGATAAGAATGGAAAACTAATGCCCACCAAGTACTTAGGTATCTTAAAAGACACGGTAGGACGGATATATGGTTCTTCTGGCAATACATCAATTTCTGATGACACTGGATTATCTGCCAATAAAGCCAAAAGTAATGAAGAGCCCCTTCATACCGATACAAACACCCCTGTAAAGTACGACAATCTCAACGATTTGGCACATAATATTAAAAATCACGTAGT
>JAJPIN010000252.1 GCA_021324715.1 Nitrososphaeria archaeon | reverse complement strand
ATTTGTAAGAAATATGGTACTAGGGTCATCGGTCCGAATTGTTTGGGTATAATGAGCTTATCAAAACAAAATATGATGAATTCTACGTTTCTGAAAATTACACCAAAATATGGAAATATTGCTCTTGTGTCACAAAGTGGAGCTATTTGCGCTGCGACTGTCGAAGATGCTATGGCACAGGGAATAGGTTTCTCAAAAGTAATTAGTATGGGAAACAAAATAGATGTTGACGAAAATGATGTATTAGAATTATTGTGTCACGATCCTGAAACTTCAGTGATTATAATGTACCTTGAAGATATTCATGATGGTAGAAGATTTATGGAGATTGGAAGGAAAACAACCAAGCAGTACAAGAAACCTATTGTTGTCATAAAATCTGGAAGAACACCAGAGGGTGCCAAGGCAGCAATGTCTCACACAGGAGCTTTAATGGGAGCGGACGAAGTATATGATGCGCTATTTTTGCAGAGTGGAGTAATAAGAGTTGATAGTATGCAGGAACTATTTGATCTTGCCACTGCATTTTCAAAGCAGCCAATTCCTAAAAATGACAAAGGTACGGTGATCGTCTCAAATGCAGGTGGACCTGCCATAATATCTACAGACGCATGTTCAAAATATGGAATGAAACTGGCAGACATAAACACGTCAAGGGAAGTGATTGCAAAAGTGATACCCGCTCATGGATCTGCAAGGAATCCGGTTGATATTGTGGGAGACGCGGATTTTAATCGATTCGAAAAGGTACTTACTGAAGTGGTATCCAATCCTAATGTGGGATCGATCGTTACAATGTGTACTCCATCAGCTACTTTGGATTATAATGATCTAGCAAGAACTATAGTTAAAACTACTGCTAATTCTGGAAAAACCTCTCTTGCAGCGCTAATGGGTCTTGCAGAAGGAACAGAAAATAAACTAATCCTCTCCGATGGAGGTATACCATACTTTTCTTATGCAGAACCAGCAATAAGGACACTGAAGGCTATGTACGAATTTTCTACTTGGAGTACAGAAAAAGAAACAGAAATTACAAAATTTAATGTTGATAAGGAGAAAGTCAAGCAAATATTCGATAATGTAAGGACTGATCAAAGGAATCATCTTTTGGAAGAAGAGGGTTACGATGTCCTAAACGCATATGGCTTTCCACGACCTAAAAGTTATCCATGTACAAATGAAGAAGAATGTGTAAAGAGGAGCGAAGAAATTGGTTATCCTGTTGTTATGAAAATTGTGTCGCAAGACATCATTCACAAATCAGATGCGGGAGGAGTTAAAGTAGGGCTCAAGAATAAGGAACAAGTCTCCTCCTCTTTCAATGAAATAATTACTAACGCAAGGAATTACAAGAAAGATGCAAAAATAAAAGGAGTACTCGTTCAGCAGATGATAGATTCAGCCAGAGAAACAATTCTCGGCGCAAAACATGACAAGCTCTTTGGTCCGTTAATCATGTTCGGTCTCGGTGGCATTTATGTTGAAGCCCTAAAAGATGTGGTATTCCGATTAGCTCCTATTAGTGAACAAGAAGCAATTAAAATGGTAGAGTCAATTAAAACATACAAGATATTGAAAGGTATAAGAGGACAACCACCATCAGATATAAAGGCTCTAGTAGATTGCCTCCTCCGACTATCTCAACTAGTTACAGATTTTCCTGAAATTACAGAATTTGATATGAATCCACTATTAGTACTGGAAGAGGGTAAAGGAGCTTGCGCAGTCGACGTAAGAATTGGCCTTGGATAAATATTTAAAAAAATGGTAATCTCTTTTTTAATTTTCTACTAATTCTAACTATTCATTTGTAATCTTTTTACCACACTCAGCACAAAATGCTGCGTCACTTTCATTTTGATAACCACAATTAGAACATTTGCCTAATTGCTCCGATTCTGAAGATTCTGAATTTTCAAGCAAAATTATATCACCAATTTTGGAAATATTTCTCCAAGCAACTTCAACCTTTTGATCGGTATTCTTTTTAGGAATCTTGAGATTTATTTCCATTTTACCTTTAGAAGTTCGTTTAAGACCAATCTCCTGAACATTACCAATCAACATTGCATCCCAGTCATATGCAGGCATTCCAACAAGAGATTGAATCGAAATAAAATCACTTTGTATGATAGAAGGCGATGGCGGATTGATAGTGATTTTGGAACTTTTATCAGCCTCTTTTGTATCTGTTGCTTGATTATTTGATAATTTGGATGATTCTGATTCTTGTCCTTGCTGTAATTCTTCTGGAGCTTCAAATTTTCTATATTGTGCAATTATACTCTTACAAGTATGACATTTGTACTCACCCTTCTCATACAGTGTCACACCTTCACCAAGATCTTCGTTGGGATTTTCAAAACTGATATTCGGCGAGCCTTCATAGTCTTTGTCACACTTATTACAATGGTATTTGGTAAATCTGTCTGAAGGAAGCCTTCCTATACCCGCCAAAAATAACTCCGGTCCTCCTAAATTACCCTTTTTCTGCTCTTCATCTGAAATTTGTGCAAGCACATATCCACCTGAACCGCGTAGTTTTTTCTCTCGCAGAGCTTGATTTTGATCCTGACCCTCCATCATGTTTTTTATTACCACTTGTGTAGAATTTAAATTATCAAGTATAAACCATAGTTAATCAAATTTCCCAATAGTCTGCCTCACATAATTGGGATAAAGATTATTCCAATACTGTTGATCAAATTTTTGTATCAGCACACTTATATCTCCGATAAAAGTTCCCTAACTTAACTAAAGCTGCGGCAGATAAGTTAAGTAAAACACAAAAAAAAATCTTTCCAGATCTTCCGTAACTTTTGTAAAACACAAAACAATATGTGAATTAAAAAATGGTTTCATTCGAAGAATTAGGACTAAATATGTCTATAGTTAAGGCGGTTAAGGAAGTAGGAATGGAAAATCCTTTTCCTATCCAAGAACATTGTATCCCACTTATTTTGAAAGGGAAGGATGTAATAGGACAAGCACACACGGGTACAGGCAAAACAGCTGCTTTTTCCCTTCCAATACTAAATAGAGTAAAATCAAGGGGTCCAATCCAAGCATTAGTTATTGTTCCAACAAGAGAACTAGCGATACAAGTTACAAATGAAATTAGAAAATTTTCCAAATATATTGGAATTAGGAGCCTTGCTATTTACGGAGGGCAGAGTATTAACATACAAAAAGAACAACTGAGAAGGGGCGTTCAAATTATCGTGGCAACACCTGGCAGACTAATAGATCACTTGAAACAGGGAACGATTCAACTAGAAGACGTAAATTCTGTAGTTTTAGATGAAGCTGATAGAATGCTTGATATGGGATTTATAGATGACATAAAGTTTATACTTTTTTATGTAAATGAGAGAAGGCAAACATGCCTATTCTCTGCAACAATGCCTATTGAGATTCTAAGATTATCTAGGGAATATATGAAAGACCCAGAACAAATTAGACTCAATGAGGCCGAAATTAGTTTAGAAACTATTGATCAATCTTATCTAATTGTGGAAGAGCGAGAGAAATTCAAGCATTTATGTAATTTTGTCAGGAACAGAGAAAAGGGACAACAGACTATTGTCTTTGTTGCTACAAAACAAAGAACTCAGAGAATAGCTGATGATTTGAACAGAGAAGGATTTAGAGTTATTACGATTCATGGAGATCTATCTCAAAGGCAGAGGGATTACTCTATGAACAGATTCAAAAATGGAAGCGAAGATATACTTGTAGCTACGGATATTGCTGCAAGGGGTATAGACGTCCCAACTGTGGGTAATATTATCAATTATGATATTCCTGAAGATCCCGTTATCTATTTCCATAGAATAGGAAGGACTGCAAGAGCAGGTGGAAGCGGTAAAGCAATTTCATTGGTGTCAAGTAGCAGGTATGAGGATTTTGTAAGGATTTTGAATCGTACGGAATTATCAGTCAAGAGACTCAATGATGAAATTGGACTTGAAGTTCCTACATTGTATGCCAGTAGAAACAGGGTCAGTAGGCAAAGGTCCTTCAACTACAATGGTCAAAATAGAAGAAGATTCGGGTTTAATCGAAGTATTAACAGAAGAGGGTCCCACTATGGGCGACAATATAATCAGAGTCCATACAGAAGAGCATAACTAAATAAAAATAATTTTTAAAATTACATTTCAAGAAATCTAATAAATACGTCCTTGCCAACCAATCCACCTGGCCGGCCCGCTAGGTTATTCAAACTGCGTTATAGTTTTGGTAAAAATAAAAATAAACTGTCAAGCAACTATTATTTATGTACTAGTCAGGCTTTGAGTCATCAAACATTCTTGTAGTATATTGAATGGAATATCTTCTTTATATGTAGATTTGAGCTATATACATTGAGTTGAAAACATAATTTGTCCATTGAAATTAGAAATCTCAGCCAAAGCAGCAAATTGAACATAAAGGATGGCGTAGTCTTGGATGGATTTCCTAGTGCAGGATTACTAAACGCTATTGCTTCAGAATGTCTAATCCGGTCATCAGGTACAGAACTTTTTGCAGTTATCGATTCACCTGAATTTCCTCCTTTATCGATAATCAGTAATTCCATGCCTCACTTTCCAGCGAGATTGCACGTCAACGAAGGTCTAAAAGTTGCTTTTTTCATTTCCGAATTTAATATTGACCCTCTTATGCAAAGCACTATGGGTAAAAAAATTTTGGAGTGGGCGATGCAGAATGAATGCAAATTGATAGTAAGCGCAGCTGGAATCTTAGGCCCAAAGCAAAATAGTGGAGAAAATGCCTCAACTATTTCAGAACAAAGTATTTTTGCAGTTACAAGCACCCCGTCAGCTGCAAAGATAGCAAAGGCGAATAATTTTATTCAACTACAAAGCGGAACAATAGGAGGAATCCCAGCTACGCTGCTAAATGAAGGCTCGCTTCTAGGACTAGATGTCATTGTTCTTTTGGTCAACACGATGCCAGATGCCCCAGATTTTCGTGCTTCTGCGCTGATTTCTAATGCAGTAACTAAATTAGTTCCAGGTCTTTCCTGCGATATAGCGTCATTATTAGGAGAAGCAGAAACAGTTGAGAATAAGATAAAACAGATTAGAGACGGTCATAAAGAGTCCTCTTATATCACCTAGACTGAACCCGCATCATCGTATTCCTCAGAGATAAAATCATATACGATTGACGGGAAAGCCTTGTTGATAAGATAAGTGGATTCATCAAATAATGGTCCGCCTCCGCCGGCAACCAAAATCGGAGGGGAAGATAATTTCCCTGTAGAAGTAATATTAGCTAGTTGGACGGATAGATTTGTAGCTTGGTTAATTGATTTTATTATTGTATCAATAGGCTTGGGAGTTTTGTTTGCATTGCTAGCAATTCCATTTTGGTTTTCCTATTATAGTAACGGTATGGCATTAGCGCACAATAACCTTGAGCCGTTTCACTATCTTCTATCAAGCCTTGCATTCTTTGGATATTGGACCTACTTTGAACACACAAGCGGACAATCAATAGGCAAGAGACTTTTGAACATAAAGACCACGGATATGTCTGGCAGCAGAGTTGATACTAAAACCGCTGCAATAGAAAGCTTTGGCAAATCATTCTTACTACCGCTAGACGTTATCTTAGGATGGCTTTTTACTAATAATAAGAGGCAGAGAATATTTAATAAAATAAGTAATACCTTAGTAATCAAATTAAGGTCCAAAGATGAACAGACTGAGAATATTAGATATAGAAAGGACTAGCCTGATATACCTAAAAAATCGTTTAATTTACTGACCTTTAACCTTCATTAGAGGACAAGCCTTTTTAAACATGGATTGTTGGGGGAGATATGTCAGAAGATAATGATACAAATTCATTCTCAATAGATGACGTTGTACGCGAATTAGATAGACAAGAAACAAAGATAGTTATTTCTAAAATAATTAAAAAGTTTAACAAACCAACAACTGTAATACGTGGTCTTGAATGGAATAAAGATGTACAGTTAATAGCTAAAGAGTTAAAGACAAAGCTAGGAACAGGTGGGACATATAAAGATGAACAAATTATACTACAAGGTGACCATCGAGAGTCAGTTAAGAATTTCCTTCTAGCAAAGGGGTT
>JAJPIN010000119.1 GCA_021324715.1 Nitrososphaeria archaeon | reverse complement strand
TGGCAAATGTTACATTCACAGATTTATCAAAGACAAAATCATTATCAAATATCCTTACTGTCAAACTTCCACTTAAAGAGACACCAACTGTAGGGTCACTTTTGGGAAACAAACCTAACTTCAAAAAATAAATGCTACATAATTATAGTTGACAGCATTTGTTGTCAAGTGCTTTTCTGTAGAAGAGATGATACAATTCCGAAAATGCAAAATCGGATTCTGAAGCAGTCCTTACAAAAGAATTTTCTAGATCAAAAATAGGTTTCAATATATTCATCAAATAAATCTGTTTGTACAAAATACCTTATTGAAAACTAGCATTTAGTGAAAAATAATTCTTGTGCCAAATTTGTAAATTGAGCATCGAACATTCATCTTTTAATATACTTAAATACTATTTCTCTATATTATTTTTAATGTTATCAGTATCTTGTAGAGAAGTTGGAGTCGACTGCGATTATGTAGGAAAGGGTGAAACAGAGCAGGAATTAATGGATAATTTAGTAGAGCATGCGATAAAAGATCACGGATATACGCGTGAAGACGTGCTCAAACCTGAGATGCAAGAGAAAATTAAAGCACATATCCATAAATCATAAGATCATATAGTTCGTCATTAGATATTCCTAACTGTCCTATTTTATTGTTTTTGTTACTCTGAAGGAGATCATTATGTTTTTTTGACCATTCGGTTATTATAGGTTCCCAAATTTTAATGTAGTTTAAATTAGATCTGCAATACTGACTGTTTAATTCCTTACCTTAGGATCTCTGCATGAAAAATATAAATAATATATGACAAAATAATGTGTGAATAAAGTATATACGAGATTTTTTTTTCTCATCATTCTGGTTGTTACTGGTATATTATCAAGTAGTTTTATGAATTTGGTAGAGGGTCAATTTCTAGGTACCGTAACGAATGTAACGTCTCTTACTAATCTGGACAATTCTAACTTGGGTGTTAATTTAGAAAATAGGACAGTAAATTATTTTGATCAGGCCAGTGGATATCTAGTGTATCCTGCATTGACAAAAGAGAATAAGGACAGCAATAATAAAAATGATACACTACCCGCAGTTATAATGATCCATGAAAATAAGGGGCTTAATGACAACATTAAGAAGATGGCAAATCTTTTAGCTCGAAATGGCTATGTGGTACTAGCTGTTGATTTGTTTAAAGGCGAGGTTACCACTGACAGAAATCGTTCATCAGAGCTAAGCCAGTACGTCGGAGACAATCAGGATATTGCAACTGCTAATCTCAAATCAGCTGTAAAGTACCTTTCTTCACTTCCTAATGTTAATCCCGAGAAGATAGTATCCTTAGGATGGTGTTTTGGAGGAGGACAATCCTTGCAGCTTGCTCTTAACAGTCAGGATCATCCAGTAGCAGCTACTATCGTATATTATGGTCGTCTTCTAACAGATAATGCATCACTTGCAAAAATAAAGTGGCCTGTACTTGGCATATTTGGTGATCAAGATAAATCAATATCGGTTGACAGTGTAAAAGCATTCGAAATGGCCTTAAATTCTAATGGCATACCAAATGAGATATACATCTACAAAGGAGTTGGTCATGCATTTGCAAATCCATCGGGGGAGAATTATGCACCTAAGGAAACTCGAGATGCTTGGCAAAAAACATTAGCATTTCTTGAAAAACATGTTGGTTCGTGATCTTCGATCTAATTTCTGATAAACAATTATACAAAGACCAAGTCAATCTTCTAAATGCTATTAGTATTTTCTATGCACTGATTTGTGTACTGGTGAAATCTAATATTGGAAACTTTTTTAGATTTTTTTGCTTGAAATACAGACGACATTTTAATAATGATAGTATTTTGATATATAATAATAGAATCAGTAACTTCGTAATATTTATAATTGCGAATACCATAAAGTAATAATGCAAAAAAAGAACATTGTATATACAAAACAAGAATCTTATGAAAAATATAAAGATAAATTCACTGGCGATTTCATAATAAAGAATCTATTAGATAATATTGATTCAAAGGAACAAGAGATGTATCATGTGACTTTTAAGGATGGTTGCAGGACCAAACCTCATTTACATCCTTCAGAACAGATATTAATCGCCACCGAAGGAAGGGGCATTGTAGTATTCGCAAAAAGAATCTCGATTGAACCGGATGATATTACTGAAACGAAGATAGAAATTGAGAAAACTGTCATTTTGGAAAAAAATGATGTTATTTGCGTACCGGCATTTATGCTACACTGGCATGGATGCAAAGATAGTAACGAAGATTTCTCCCATATTGCCATACGAAAGAGAACAGATTTGGATAATATTTGGTTTTAATAGATTTTATTTCAGATGTAGAAAACTAGGCTTGATTTGAAGTTCACGTCCTTAGTAGAAACAGTTATTATTTGATTAAGTCTTTCGATTTGCATGAATGCAATACAATTTGCAGCTCGGATAATCGTCATATTTGTATTCACTATACTTGCTATAGGATCGTTCATATTATCCAATGTCTCTGCAGTCACCATAACTAACGCTACTTTATCTGTGGAAAGGTATCTTGGACAGAAAACAGAGATGTCATATCCAGCCTCTCCTACAGTCACGCCACATGGTAAACTGCCCCATCAGATTGTATTTGCTCTGCCCTTGAGAAACGATAGCAAGATCTGGACCGGTACGGTTACATTCACGGCAAGCAAGCCTATAGAGATAGAGGTCTTGCATAGTTACAATCCACAATCGGCGATAGACGTTGAACATGGAGAGCCATATCATGCCACTTTGCCTAACAATCGGACCGTTGCAATTTCTACAATGACAATGTTTACAGACACCCCAGTCAAGGTCACGGATACACCAATAAGTACAGGCTCATTACAATTTACCGGAAGCGCATTGGTTTTTCATAAAACTAGCGGAGAACCCTTTACTGTTACTTACACAGTAGATGCTATTGCGATGACACCAAATCATTAAATTTCATGTATCATAATTGTTCGTCAGGTAATGTACTAATAAGCTCTAAATCTTGTCTGACTTTTTCCTGAGCTTGTTAAAGTAAATGCTCTTTTTCAGGTTATTCAAGAAGCTGATTTAAAATTATACTGTGAAGCTAAAGCTTTTTCAATCAACTTCATTTAATAATCGCCGTTAGATGAAGAAACAAGTCAGATTGATATAACAAAGTTTATTCCATATTGTAAATAAAGGATAATTTTAATTTATACAGGTCTTAAATAAGATTACCAAACAATGGAAAGGAATCACGACTATTTATTTATGGCCGATGCTATGCTCGGTAAAATTGCTAGGAAATTAAGAATGTTTGGATTTGATACGATTTATGATCCTAATATAGATGATATAGATATTTTAGCTTCAGCAAAGTGTAAAGGAAGAATAGTCTTAACAAGCGATAGGCTCCTATTCAATAAATGCAAAAAAAATGGAGTCGATACAATTTTAATTGCCAAAGAGACAGAAATAGAGAATCTAGTTACCATTTTCAGCACCCTAAATATTAAATCTGTAAATTCTCAGAACGTACCATATTTATGTACTTGTTGCAATGGTTTGTTAGATACAATTAAGGATAAGAATTCGATTAAGGATCATATTCCAGCACGATTATTACAATCTGGAAAAATATTTTATATGTGCACCAATTGTAAGAAGATTTATTGGAGAGGTACTCATATGGAAAATATTTCCAGTTTGATTAAAGGGATAAACATTAAATTGAAATCTCTAAATTGATTTGCATAAATATAGGGTTGACGATTTAGTATCAGAGAGCTATGAAGTGCCCATGTTGTGGCGAAATATTGATTTGTGAAAAGCAAACTGAAAAAATTATATCGTATAGGTGTTTATCATGTGGATTGAAAAATACTGAACTGAAGAAAATATTTGATAAGAAATGACTCTACAGTATATTAATTAGATTTCAACCAAATATTGTCCCAAAAAAATACAATTAGATATTTCCAATATTTCAGATTATTTGTAATTATACTAATTCAAGTCAACCAAATGATCAATTGATTAGACTAAGTAGAACATCAGCAGAATCTTAAACTCACGGCTTTCTCATCCATTCTCTTTCCTCGAGATATCCTATCAGTTTTGTCATCTGTTCTACTCTAGCATTACCCCCTACATCATTGTGGCAAACCTTATAACGTTTCATTAATAGTGAATGCTCTTCTTCAGAGAGCTTATCTTTCTCTTCTATAAGATCAAAGAACAAATCTTCTTTACCTGTATGTTCACTTATGAATACCGAATAAGCATTTAGGAATCTGGCAACCGGTTCCATTGATTCTATACCATTATCCCAAGATACTAGACTCTGAACCAACATATTTGCAATCCGTCTGCCAAGTTCATGTTCTATTAAGAATTTTCTGATATCTTCAGAGTAGTTATTCTTACCGTTCATATGTGGAAAATACGCCTTTTCTTCTTTACAATGATGAAATTTATCTACAAATTCCTGAATGAGCATTGATATTATTTTGATATCCTCTATCGGGATAACTGCTTTGCTATATAAAAGATCAGAACATCTCTTTGCAACCCTACCAAGTCGATTCACCAATATGTGATCATGTATTAGGTCTTTTGTAGCACTCAAAATATTTCACAGCTACTACTTGCTAGATAAATAATGTTAATCTTGTATATATTCATAAAACGCAAAAAGTGGTTCACATGTAAACACATAGTCACCATCTTAATATCTATTAAGTGCATTAAGGAGTATACTTTCTCGTCTATTTACGTGATTTTTATCATCATCCCATATTTGAAGCACTGAATTAATAGTGCAATTTTGAGTTATCGATCTAAGCATCAGTATTTGCAATTTTATTTTCAAACTAATAATTAAAAATTCCTAATGAATCTTCCGTTTACCATAATAATCATGCAAGTTTAGTATAATAAATGAATGAGATAACTGTCATCTGGATATTCGTTTTGCTAGCGTTGATTTGTGTGCCTCTGACTTTGTATTTTCGATCTACGAACGCCATAATTAACGAAAATGGAATTTGCGCTAGTGGAAATGTAACAAAAGGAGTAAACCAGATATTAAACAGAAATCGCTTAAGTAATGATTTTTTCATGAATTTGACGAGCGATAATAGACAATTAGCAGAATTAATGTGTCAAAATATTTCAAATAATACTATGGTAAGATAAGTCCCTATTTATCTTCAGAAACTCTAATTTTGTGCTTTGAATCCGATTAATGTTACTCATTGAACGAATATATCCAAATCTTATAATCAGGCCTTCTTCATAGAATCGATGATAGGTTATATATTCACTGGAATTGTAGAGGTTTGACAGCTTTGTTTTCTCCTGAGAGTAAAATTATTTCCATAGTAGATGACAAACCAGATATTACTGGACTGTTCCGAGTTGCATTGCAGACTACCGTAGGAGACGAATATATGCATTTACAGAACCTACTTTGGCCCTTGAACATATTAAAAATAACAAATCCGACTATGCATTGGTAATATCTGATTTTAATATGCCCAATTTGAATGGAATAAAATTAATAACATAAAACTTGTAAATCCCTTTATTAGAACGATACTAATGACTGAGTTTGAAATTAATGATAAATTATTTCAAGACCTTACGAAAAGAGAAATAATAATGGATTTCTTCAAAAATCAATTAAAATAGAAGACCTGTGCTTAGAAGTAAATAAGCAACTCAATATTTATGATTACATGTTCTGTTCTGTTCTGTTCAACGTATGACTGATTCGCGGAGTAAAGGCAAGATAATTCAATGATACTACTATGAGGTTAAGTTTATCTTTTGGGCAAAGTACCAACAGTTCGTAAGAAACTAGATACAATTTTAAGGTCTTCGGATTCAATAAAGTTTTGTACAAAAAGAGATCATAATTAAGAGTTAGCAAACTTATCGTTACTCAATAAAGAAATTTATATTGTGGAATTTCTGGCGGACGAGTCCCGTAGATAATTACAATGTCTTCATGATTAAGTATCGGGATATCCCTGTATGACGTGCGATTAATTGCCGTCCCATTCAAGTAAACAGTGAGTGTTCTATCAGTTGAGTTATCAGCTTTTAAACCAAATATCTGATTATTGTTGAATTTTTGGCCCCAAATATCAAAGAATTCTCCTAGGTTGAAGGTATTGTTTTGTGGAGATTCTATATGTATCAATCCTGAAGCGTCGTGGGTATGCAGCCAATATATGCAGTCAGGAAGTTTAATTCCTATACCTGCAGGAATTAAGTATGAGGAACCGTTGACAAAGATATTGAGGTGTGCATGATAATGAAAGTCAAGGATTTCAGTACGGTCGCACCTAATACCGTCAATAATTGGATATTGCGCTGACACTTCGATTGCATAGTCATTAATAATACCCATGGAACTTAGGCAAAATACTCCAAGTGCTATTAAAATAATTAACTGAAAATGTTTCATACTGTCTTATTAAATTCAAAGTATTAAAAAAAGGTTCAGATAATACTATAGAGAACTAAAATAGCTCTTGATTTCGATTATATCTCATCAAATTTACTAATGCTAGACCTCTTATCTGAGATTAAGTTTATGTACATACGCACGCTAAATATTTATCTCCCAAAATTGTCCATAATTGATTGAAATTTTACGAACTTTTATTTAATTGATAGAAAATAAATTAATCTCAGTGATAATTTTAAAAGATGGCAATCAAATGTTCCCCGAATTGGAACTATCAAGCTTCGATTGATAAGATTAGATTAAGTCGGCAAGGACAAATTCTTGTGACTATGCGACTAATTGAATAAATATCTATTTAACTAGTGTTTACCTTTCTATAATGAGATATGGACGACCAGAAGACAGATAATCGTCAAGAAATAGAACCTACTGAATTAAAAAAGAAAATTGATAACCATGAGGATATTTTTATTTTGGATGTTAGAACGCCTCAAGAATATGAGTCTTGGAGATTATCCTACGATAGTCATCAAAACCCCAAGTTGATACCCGTTGATCGTTTATTTCTGAATGACTCTAATTTGTTAAAAGAGATCCCAAAAGATAAAGAAATTGTTACTGTTTGTTCGCATGGAAATAGGTCTATGATGGCAGCGAGACTACTTAGCCAATTAGGATATAATGTAAAAAGTGTCAGGGGTGGAATGGCAAGTTGGAATAGAGTATCTGATGTTGCGGAGATTGATGTTCCTAAGGAAGCTCCTTTTAGAATATGGCAGGTAAGAAGGATATCTAAAGGTTGTATGGGATATATTGTATCTTCAAAAGAAGATGGTGCAGCCGTAGTCATAGATCCAAGTCGAGAAGTTTACGAGGCTTTTTTGAATGTCGCCAAGGAAAATGGATTGAAAATAATAAAGGTAATCGACACGCATCAACATGCGGACCATGTCTCTGGAGTAGCAAAGTTAGTCACAACTATATCTACTGAGACAAACTCTCGGGTAGGGGCTTATTTCAGCTCCGTGGAAGATTATCATAGCGAAAATATGGAAATTAACATCAATTACATAAAAGGTGGAGAACAAATAGAAGTATCGAAAAATATTTCACTAAGAGCGATTCACACTCCAGGACATACGAATGGTAGTATGTCTTTTTTGATAGAGAATTCTGAAGATATTCCTACAGCAGAAAGCTCCCATGATCTTTCTACAAATCCTTACTTGTTCACTGGAGATACCCTTTTCGTTGATGGTGTGGGAAGACCTGATTTACGAGAAGAAGCGAAAAAATATGCCGGGTTGCTATACGAAACCTATCATCAATTAGTAATTCAGTTACCAGAAAATACTTTGATTCTTCCTGCGCATTTTAATGGAAGTTCAATAACGCTAAAGCATGGTATACCTATAGCTGACACGATTGGCTCAATAAAAGAGAAAATAAAACATCTCTCTATGGATAAGGATGAATTTGTTCATTTTGTTACAGACACTTTGCCATCTAGACCAATGAACTATAAAACGATAATAGATATCAACAAGAAAATCCTGCCATTTGATGACATGCAAATGCCTGATTTGGAAGCCGGCCCAAACTCGTGTGCTGTATCTATGAAATAAATATAATATTTCCTAGGAAGCATTCTTTAACCCCAATCCATTGGCCAACATAGACATCGCGCTATGAAGACCTAATGCGCTAATAGGGATTGGTTTACAGTTCCTGCGATACTCTGAAGCCCTTTTTCTTTCAATACTTCATTAAGGATCTTTAGATCAAAAATACCACTCAAGTCAGGTCTGGTTTTGCCTAGAAAGCCTACATCAAATGCATCATTTGCAGACTTGATTAGTGTTTCTCGTAAGGGATCATAAGTTAGCTCAAGTCTGGAAAAGGCTTGCTTGAGTTGATCGTCTGGAATAGTTTGACCTGTAAGTTTTTTTAGCTCGATATTAAAAGTCTTCAGTGCCTCTTCTTTATGACCGTTTATCCATTGTGTCTCGTTTACATGCGCTTCCAACAGCTTTTTTATTACCTCTGGATTGTTGCGAAGGTATTCAGGGTTGACAATTATATTTGCAGTAACAAATTTTCCTTTTGGCCATAATGTTCGTTCATCCAAAAATAATCTGCCATTACCTTCCTTGATTAGTTTTTCACCCCAGGGTTCAGGCACCCAAGCTCCGTCGATCTCCTTCTTTAAGAATAATGTCAAGATATCTGGATTTTTAACTGGGAGAACCTCAACATTTCCCCCTTTGTCCTTTGTCTTGTATCCGTTATCTAGTAAATATTTTCTCAATGCAACATCTTGAGTATTTCCTAGTTGTGGTGAAGCAAATTTTTTACCTGCAAAGTCTTTGGGCGATTGAATACCAGAATCATTTCTTACTATAAAGACTGCTCCTCCGCTTGCGGCACCAGATATTACTCTATCGGCCGTTCCTTGAGAGACTACATAACCATTAACGGTTGGATTCGGACCTATGTACGTTGCGTCGATCTGATTTGCCAAAAGTGCTTCTGTAGCCGATGGACCTGCATTGAACGTGAAAGGTTTTAGCTCTATGTTATTACCAAGTGCTTTCTGGTAATCTCCATTTCCTACTCCAATTACTGCCTGTGCGTGCGTTATATTGGGAAAGTATCCTAGTCTAAGTGCCTTTTTTTGTGTTAGCTGTGCATTCGCCTGAGGTGTAACAATAAATCCTGCTATAAGTAACGTAGCTAAGATTACCAAGACTTTAAATTTTTTGCTCATGTATTCTATCTAAATTAAAGCATAAATTAAACCATATTTGAATACTTGTAAATATGCATAATTTTGACAAAACATGCATAAACTGCATTAATTGATCACGATATGATAAAAATTAATTCACCTTAGTAACGATTAGCAGCAGAGAATCTTGTATTCTTTACTAATTCTTCACTAATCGTTATTAATTCAATGGCAGCTCCAGCAGAGTATTATAGCCTATTGACAAGAAAAATATTATATCTTTAATGAAAATAGTTTAGATATATAGGATATTCACAACCACTCTGATTTGACTGGATAATACACCTTTCTTCTACTATCATCCAGGCTGTTTCGTTCTATAATGAAGCCTTGATTCTTCAAATCTTCTATCGCACTTTGAACAGTCCTTCTTGGTAAATGAGTAATTCCAATAAGATCGCCTTGTTCTATTGGATGCTTAGTTTTTATTAAATAATAGATAAACTTCGAGGCAGGGCCTCCACCTATTTCTTTTTGTGAGAAAGTCATCCCAAAAGAGGCTTTAGAAAGAAATCCACGCCGCTGAGATTCTACAGATGCAACATTATCAATTGTAATTTCAGCAAGGTTCACCCTTTGACCAAATTCTGCTATTAATGATGACTGTTGCATTGCTAATGGAGCCTCAAAAATAAAAGTACTGGGTGGATATTTTGCAGTCAGAGCTGCGACATAGTTCCAAATGATGGAACCGTTTTGATCATATATTCCAACGTTGATTCCCTCATTAGCTTCTAAGATTACTTTTTTTGCACCCACTTTTATTGCCTCGTCAATTTTCAAAAGCGTGAGATCAATTCCAATCTGATGACGCGGATCTTTTTTTCCTATCTTCCAATTAAATTTCAAATCTGTAGAATGTATGGAATCAGATATTCTCTTCTTTTTATCGACATCTAAATCAATGCTGTTCTCGCCAATTTCTATTATGTCAAAACCTATTCTACTACATTCTGTTATGAACTTATCAAGAGAATTTTCTGATATTGCATATTCAGTAAGTGTACTACCGGTAGATACCTTTATACCATAATCATGGTAGAACGATATTCTTTTCTGAAGAAGATTATCAGAAATTAACAAGGGATACGTATTATATATCTTAATTTGGTCTATGAAAGGAGCCAATATCTCAAAGTTTTCCTTATCAAATGATTCAAGCTTATCGACTGTAAGGGTAAGTCCTTCATGACGGGGCTTTTTATCATCGACCCTCTCTTTGACAAGATCATCCAGCATAGTACAAATAAGGTAAAAAATTGCTTATATTGAATTTGCGATATAACCCCGTGAATTT
>JAJPIN010000142.1 GCA_021324715.1 Nitrososphaeria archaeon | reverse complement strand
TTTTAATATTAGTTAAATAGATAATTTGTTGGAGTGCAAAGAGTGTTTGTCGCCGCAGACATTTACAAAAAAAAAGAAATTCAAAAGATTCAACAAAATTTGGTAACTTATTTGAAATTGAATTATAAAAATCTAAAACTTGTACGGCCAGAAAACTTTCACTTTACGCTGGTGTTCTTCGGAGAAATTAACGATATAATACTTAACAAGATAGTAGCAAAAATATCTGAGATTGAGTTTCAATCATTTCAGATCATTTACGACAGGATTGGAGTATTCCCAAATAGTAATAATGCTAGAGTTGTATGGATCGGGTTAAATGAAACATCAGAGCGTTCATTTAGTGAGATGTCAAATACTGTGACGTCCAAATTAAGAGAACTAGACCTTAAATTAGATAAGGAGATAAAAAAAGAGATAATACCACACATAACCCTATTTAGAACAAAGAAGGTATACCTAAATTTGAATTTAAATAGCATTGAAGCTAAATTCATTATTAGTGATATAATAGATACAATTTCTGTAAAGAAGAGCATAATTACAAATTACGGTTCTATATATGAGAACATAATTTCCGTGAAGGGCAAATGAACAAATTAGACGACATCACACAAGTGATATCAGTATCATCCGTTCCGTCATCATCAAAACAGAAAAAATTAGAAAAAATATCAAATGAAATACAAAATCAAATTGCAAACTTTAACGACGAAAGAATCCTAAAAGTGATAATCGGAGGCTCATTTGCCAAAGGTACATGGCTTGAAAATGATACTGACATAGACTTTTTTGTAATGATAGACCCAACGGTGCAACGACATGAGTTTGAGGAACTAGGTAAATCGGTCGGTTTTTACGCTTTAAAAGAATACAGACCTTATTTACGATATTCTGAACATCCTTATGTAGAGGGTAATGTGAATGGAATCAGAATAAACATAGTACCTTGCTACAAGGTTGAAAAGAATAATTGGAGAAGTGCCGCTGACAGATCCCCATTTCATACTATTTTCATGGGAACGAAGCTAAACGAATTTTTAAAAGGTGAAGTAAGGGTGCTAAAAAAATTCTTAAAATCAATTGGCGTATATGGTTCTCAAATATCGATTTCTGGATTTAGCGGGTATGTGACAGAAGTACTTGTTTTGAATTATGGATCATTCAAAAATGTACTCCAAGCATTTGCCAACCTGACACCAAACTACGTCGTTTCACTTTATCCGCCAGATAAACAAACTATAGAAAAATTTGCAAGTCCCATCATAATAATTGATCCCATTGATTCAAATAGAAACCTCGGTGCAGCAATATCTACGGAAAGCCTTTCAAAATTTGTTCTGGCATCGAGACTTTTTCTAAAGTCACCTTCTAAGCAATTTTTTATGAAACCTCACAGGTCTAATACAAAAAAAATAAGTCATATTAGTTCAAATTTGTTAATAATTGATTTCAAAATACAGAAAAGAAGTCCCGATATATTGTGGGGACAGCTTAACAAGAAACTAACAAGCATCTCAAAACAGCTCTCAATTATAGGATTTGAAATAATCAAGAAATTTTGTTTTACTGATGAGGGAGATCGGGCAGTATTAATCTTCATGATTAAATTTCCAATTCTTTCTAAAATAAATCTAAATTTGGGACCTAAAATATTTCTAAAAAGTGAAACTGATTCATTTATCAAGAAGAGGATAAAGAAGTCCATTATGATATGGGCTGATGATATGAGAATTGTAAGTATAGAACAGAGGAAAATGACTTCAATAAAACAATACGCACGTCAAATAATTCAATACGACATAGATTCTGGATCCCACAATGGCATTTCACTAGATCTTAAAAATGGTTACTCCATTTATATGGCAAATGAGAGGAAGCTGAGCAGTTTTATTTACAGTGCTATTGATCAAATGGTTAGTAATGGAGAATTTATTAGTCAGCGAAAATAGGGAAAAATTAAAATTTTTGATAACTTATCCCTTATTTGATCATAATACCTTTGACAGCAGGATGCGAGAGTTATTATCCTTGGACATTTGCTCCATATTCTCCTTTGGTAAAGTCCAATTGCATAATATATTCATACTTGGTAAGGGTTCTGTTGGTTTAGTTACATTAGTTAAAAATAGAAGGAAATTTTTTGTTTTAAAGATAAGGAGGACTGACGCGAATAGAATCAACATGTATGATGAAGTAGTATATCAATCTCTTGCAAATTCCATTGGAATTGGTCCTTTTTTAGTAAATTATTCTGAAAATTTTATATTGATGGAATTTGTCAGGGGTTTAAATATTCTAGATTGGTATGGTCAAAAAAATACTGAAATAGACAGAATTTTAAAATGTACTATTTCCATACTTGAACAATGTTTTTTACTAGACTGTCTTAAGCTTGATCATGGTCAGCTAAATAGAACTGATCGTCATATAATAATATCCAAGGAAGGTAACCCGACAATTTTAGATTTTGAAACTTCAAGTACGAGAAGGAGACCCAGTAATGTAACTAGTATTTCTCAGGGAATTTTTCTACATGGTCCAATTTTTAGCAGACTCAAAGGAACGATAGATAATGACAGGAGTCATAGCATTAGATGTATAAAAGATTATAAAATGGACATGAGGCGTGAAAAATTCGAGAAAATCCTAAGCTTGTTCAGAATATAGGTTGCATTTTTGTATAAAGCATCAATTTTTTGATAATGGCGATTGATCGATCTCTCCAAATTATACATTATGGTGCTTTAGGCAATGTCTTCAGACTAAACTATGTCAAATTCTAAGAAGATAACTGTTGAAACTATATAAAAAATTGAATTAAACTATTTTGTGCTCGCAGTTATGATTTTTATCAATGCCCTGACAGTTGCTAAATTTAGGTCTACCTGTTCTGCAATTAATTCTTCAGATATTCCAGAATCATACAAATTTCTAACGCTTTCTTTTTTATCCTGGCTAATATTTTTCACGTTAAGTTCCAAATCTAACTCGGCTTCAGAATTTATTATGAATGCTTGTGCTTGCTCGAAGACAGTTTCAATATTGATATTCCTATCTGTGGAAAAAACAACTATATGATTTTTTATTGGGATGCTAAACATTACTACTTTATCATAAATGTAAATCACCGATTTAAGGCTGCCCAACTCATTTTCAAATATCTTTCTTAATTCGATGATATATGCAGACTGAGAATAACTTATTTCTGGATTTCTACCTTTAAGATGCTCGTTTATTCCTTCCCGAATTACACTGGCGCAAAGGTGACCAGATTTTTCGACCAATCCTGAAAATCTTAGAGATGGATTTATTGTCAACAGACGGTTCAAAAAGTCAACGTCATTCATTGAAGATGATGTAGTGAACCAGAAATATATCTATGTTTAGGTCAATTCATAATAAATATTTGAAAACCAAATTAAGGGACAAGACTTTTAATGATGAAATTACTACGAAAACAAGATATTGGACTTATTAAAATAATTAGTTGAAAAAGGATGGCAGAAGATATTTCTTCAACGTCTACGAATACAATTCCCTTTCCCACTCTAACAATAGTGTACTTGGTAAATCAAGCTGAAGGACTGATTGATGAAATAAGTCAAAAGTACAACAATATTACTGTAGAAGATTGCAACGGTTTTTTCCATGATGGATTAAAAAGAGATTACAAGAAAATAACCATATGGAGCCAGGGGATTGACAGTCTCTGGTTTAATGCCTTGATAGCTAGGATAAAAGAAGTTGCTAACGTGGACGCCGTTCCAATAGTTTCTGGGGGTATCATGTACGCGGTATAATTTTTGAAATCTATTATGCTTAATATTTTTCAACTTCAATTGAGCTAATAATCGAACAATTTGATTCGGCAATTCGAGTTAACTCCAGTACACATACTGCAGAATGAAATATTCTATGCGGTATCAGGTTTTAGATCAATCAAAACGTTAGCTCCGACGCTAGGACTGCCGATTTTTTCATATTTTTTTCGAGGCATGTTTATTTGTATTGTTGTCTTTGGATAGGTTTTGATAACAGTTTGAGGTTGGGATCGAAGAATCGCTTCAAGAATGGGTTTAATCTGCTTCTTAACTTCTTCATCTGATATGGATCTGTCCACAGCTTCTAGCATTAATTGCTGTTGTGAGACTGATTCTAGTTCGATATCTTCAATCAGAGAAAGTGTTATGTTAATGCCATTATCTGATAGTTGAGTTATTTTATATTTTATCTGAGAGTCTTCCAATTCTAGAAATAAAGTAATTTCATTTACTTATTACTTTTTACATGAGTATTTCACGTAGAACTAGCCTTTACTTTATGCTTCCATTAC
>JAJPIN010000126.1 GCA_021324715.1 Nitrososphaeria archaeon | reverse complement strand
ATGTGTGATCTTAGTAGTTGATATAAACTCAACCTGAAAAGATACAATCGTATGAATTTAATTCTCAACTGGCTTACAAGAGATGGAAAGCTGTTACTTGCAGCGAGGATTATGAGGACATTTGGCTATGGATTTCTTAGTGTTATTATTGCCATATATCTAAGGCTCTTAGGATTTGATAATATTCAGATAGGTCTACTCTTAGGCTCAGCACTTGTAAACAGTGTGATTTTTACATTATTTGCTAGCTTTTATGCTGATAGAATTGGAAGAAGGAGGCTTCTTATTATCTATGCCTCGCTAATGTCAGTTTCTGGATTAATATTCACAATTACTGATAACTATTTCTTGTTAATTTTAGCTGCATTTATAGGAACTATGAATGTTACTGGGTCTGAGACTGGTGCCTTCCTGACAATAGAACAAGCGACTTTACCACAAACAATTAGGAATAAGCAGATGATGAATACAGCATTTGCACTCTATAATATGGTAGGAACGTTTTCTATGTCTGCGGGCATCTTATTGTCCGGCCTACCATCCCTACTACAGGAACAAATTTATGGATTAAGTCAGATTGAATCAATCAAGGGTCTCTTTATCTTATATACCCTGCTTGGCTTATTTGTTATAATTATTTACATTATGCTCTCAAGAGATATTGAAGTTAAGCAAGAAGCGAAAAGGACTATTAAGCAGACCCTATCTCCAAGATCAAAACAGATTGTTGCCAAGCTTTCTACGCTCTTTGCAGTTGATTCGTTTGCAGGAGGCTTCGTAATTCAAAGTGTTATGTCCCTATGGTTCTTTACAAGATTTGGAGCGGACCTTGCTGCTTTATCTTATATTTTTTCAGCTGCTAATGTCATAACTGCTTTATCGTATATTGCAGCCGCAAAGATTGCGGATAGAATTGGTCTTGTAAATACAATGGTATTCACGCATCTCCCATCTAATATTTTGCTCATCTTGGTTGCATTTGCCCCCTCTTTACAATTGGCTGTTATACTATATTTAATTAGAATGACTATGTCGCAGATGGATGTTCCTACTAGACAATCATACATCGTAGCAATTGTCAGCGAAGATGAGAGAACAGCTGCTTCAGGACTAACCAATGTTTCCAGAAATATTGCGCAAACAATATCTCCATCGTTATTTGGGTATATCTTTCAATCATCTTTGTCACTTGCAGCACCCTTTGTGTTAGGTGGTGTCATAAAGATTATCTATGATTTGGCTCTCTACCTTAATTTCAGAAATATTAAACCAAACGATGAACTGTACAGGAAAGATTAGTGTTACTTATCCTAATCTTGATGCTTTATTTGAACTACAAATATGCATCATATTTTAGGTAATTATGATATTGTGAACTTATTGGACATTCGATTGTTGCCCTAATCCATTTGGTACTGTGATAGAATTTTACAAAAAGATTACTAATAAGTTCTTTATTGAAAGTTATTAGATGTCTGCAGATAATCTATCCGATTTATCGAAATTCAAGTACATTACAATTGAGACGTTTAGGAAAAATGGCGCTGGAGTAAGGACTCCCATCTGGTTTATAATTTACCAAGGTTTGATATATTTTAGGACGGATGTCAATTCTGGGAAGGTAAAGCGGATTAGAAACAATCCACATGTAAGGATTGCCCCTTGCGATATTCGTGGAAATCTAAAGGGTAACTGGTTTGATGGCAAAGTAAAGTTTGCAGACTCGGCAGAATCGTCAATAACGTATTCTATGATTGACAAGAAATACGGGTTTATTACAACTCTGATTAGGATATTTAATAAGATTAGGCGTACTAATCCCGTCGTAATAGCTATCTCAATTTGAGTACGTTTCTACCCATCCAATAATTTGTAAATCTTTACTTTTTAATAAAATAGAGTAAAAGTAATTGATAATTAATAACGTATTCTATAATTTCATAGTTGATTTGCTATAATGTTAATAACTAACTAGGGTAAAAATTACCGCCCAATTTAAATATACTGTTACCACAATATAAGATATGGAAAAAAGAGAAAAAGAAGGCAATATTGCTAGTAAAATTAATGCAACTGGCAAAATGAATAGATCAGTTCAAATTGTAACCAATAGTATTGAAACTGCGGAGGGCGATGGCTTTGTCGTTCACAGATCCTTCCCTTCACGATCTATTCGAAATATAGATCCTTTCTTACTTTTAGATGAGATGGGTCCCTTAGTTTTGTTACCACATGAGGAAAAAGGATTTCCAGATCATCCTCATAGAGGCTTTGTGACTGTCACATACATGCTTGAAGGAAGATTCGAACATAAAGATTCTCAGGGAAATTCAGGTATGCTTGGTCCCGGTGATGTTCAGTGGATGACAGCAGGTTCTGGTTTGGTTCATTCTGAGATGCCAGAAAAAGAGCTTTCTAAAAGTGGAGGAACATTGCATGGATTTCAATTGTGGATAAATCTTCGTAAAAATGACAAGTGGATAAGGCCAGATTACCAGGATGTTCCTTCTACAAAAATTCCCATAGTCAATACACCTGATGGTAAAGTATCAATCAAGGTTATTGCAGGAAATTACCTTAATACCAAGGCTGTAATCAGGACTTTGACTCCTATTTTGTATTTGCACTTTACCCTGCAACCAGGTGGAGAAGTTGTTCCGCCAGTTCCTGAAAATTATAATGCATTTGCATATGTTATTAGTGGTAACGGCCTTTTTGGAAAAGATAATGTGATTGGAGACAAGAAAAACTTGATTGTGTTTAAAAATGATGGCAACTATACTTCTATAAGAGTACCTGAGAATGCCCAATCATCTTTGGATCTGTTACTTATAGCAGGTGTGCCTCTGAATGAACCAATAGTACAATATGGACCATTTGTTATGAATACCCAAGAAGAGATTGATAATACTTTAGAGGATTATCGTAATGGGAGAATAGGTAAGATTCAAACCTAGAAATTTAGGACCAATTTGATATTATTTAGTTATACCTTTTGATAATAATGGATACAAGTTTTGTATCCTGCACTCATCCCTCCCCTCCCCATGGAATCTCTTCTTGCTATATAGTTCAGAATTGATAAGAAAGAGGTCATGCTTCACCAAACTGGTCAGTGTATAAAAAAATCTAGAATAAAGAATTACAACAAGCTAATTTTGTGCCTCAGTACTCTAGTTGATAAAATTGTATCTAAACTCAGTATAACAAAATGATATCTGGTTGGTTATTTGATGCATATACTTTAAATGGCAACATGATTTTCTGGATAAAAAAAACTAATTCTACAATGATAAGAGTGGTGGACAAGAGATGGAATCATAAAATCTATGTTGCTTCTGACAAGTCTTTATTAAAATCTATCATAGAGAATAATGAAATACTTTCCATGGTAAAAGAATATAATTTTCTTTCTAAATTTGAATTGGTAACAGATACGAAGAGATCTCAAGTTCTTGAAATGGAGTTAAAAGATTCTACTTATACATTAAAATTAGCAGAAAAAATTGAGAGATTGGGAAGATTTGGACAATTTAGACTATACAATGTAGGCATTCTACCAGAACAATCCTATTTTTATGAGCACGATATTTTTCCACTCATGAAGTGTAAAGTTCATGTATCTAATTCAAAACTTAATTGGGTAGGCAAAGAGGATAATGTGTGGTCTACAGAATATAAGTTACCGTTATTTGATAACGTACGTCTAAAAGTATATCCAAAAGTAAAGGAAGGAAAAATACCTAGATTTACAGATTCAATAGCATTGGTATCTATACAAAATTGTGATAGAATTAAAGATATTATTCATATTCAGGGTACTGAAATAGATATTTTATATCAACTTGTTAAAGAAATAAAAAAAATTAATCCTGATTTTATTCTCACAGAAGATGGTGATTCATTTACATTTCCTTATCTAAGGTACAGATCGGAAATCAATCAAGTAGATTTAATCCTTGACAGAGAGGGTGTACCTTTATACAGACCTAAGAGAGATGGAATATCATATTTCTCTTATGGTAAGATATATTTCAAACCATTAGCTGCAAAGTTATTTGGAAGGGTACACATTGATACAGACAATTCCTTTGTTCTAAATGAATCTGGTCTTCAAGGATTGTATGAACTTGCAAGGATTTGTAGATTACCATTACATGCAGCATCCAGAGCCTCTATTGGAAAGTGTATGAGTAGTTTACAATTCTATAACGCTATGATAAAGGATATACTTATTCCATGGAAACCCACACTGGCAGAACACCCAAAGTCACTTGGAGATCTTTTAATTGCTGATCGCGGCGGTCTGATATTTGAACCAATTGTGGGCGTGCATGAAAAAGTTGCTGAACTTGATTTTGTTTCTCTCTATCCTAATATAATGTTTAAAGAAAATATATCAGCTGAGACTGTAATTTGTAATTGTTGTTCTCATTCCAAGTTACGCGTTCCAGAATTACTAAATTATCACATATGTGAAAAAAGAAGAGGGATAGTTCCTATATCATTAGAAATATTACTAAAGAAGAGAGCAATATATAAAAACAAGAAAAACGCAACCACAGATCCCAACTTAAAAAAGATTTTTGGTGCAAGACAAACTGCACTAAAATGGGTTTTAGTTACAAGTTTTGGTTATCTAGGTTTTAATAATGCTAAATTTGGTAGAATAGACGCACATATTGCAGTATGCGCATTTGATAGACAGATTTTATTACAAACAGTAAGGATAGCAGAATCACATAGATTTAAAATCCTCCATGCAATAGTTGATTCCATCTGGATACAAAAGAAAGATGGTATAAACAATGATTATAATGATTTAACAACTGAAATAGAAAACAAAACTGGACTTCCAATTTCATTTGAAGGTATATACAAGTGGATTGTATTTGTTCCTTCAAAGAATAATGCTGTACTGCCTGTTTCTAATCGCTATTTTGGCGTCTTTGAAGATGGAACTGTAAAAATGAGGGGGATAGAGGCAAGAAGACATGACACTGCTGAATTCTTTTCAAACGTTCAGCAAAATATTTTGAACATAATGTCAGAAGCTAACTCAATCAAAGAAGTTAAAGATTTGATGCCAAAAGTGAGAGATATTTTTCACATGCATCTAGAGCTTTTGAAATATAGTAAGGTTCCCATAAATGATTTAGTTCTAACAAAGAGGATATCGAAAAATGTAGATGAGTATGAAAATAGGAATACGGTTGAATTGGATGCATTACTACAATTAAAGAATGCTGGTAATTCGCTTAAAGCAGGACAAATTTTGAAATATGTAATAACCGATTATTATCAAAAAAATTCAAGAAAAAGAAGTATCCCACTTGAATTAGTAAATTCAAAGACTGTATACGATACAAAGAGGTATTCTGAATTATTAGCAGAAACATGTAATTCTGTTACAGAACCCTTTGGACTAAAGTTGACTTGCGAGTAGCAAACATCACATATCACGTTTGTTATCTATAACATCTATTATCGTAAAGAACCAACTGTTTTAATTTATAATTAACATTTAATTTAATTTTGTCTTTCTGCTAATTATTTTGTTCTTCTGTTAGCCCATTTCAGTTTCATTTCGCTTAAAAGCTCAAAATTTTCATAAATAAACGGTCTCGTCTCTCTCATTCCTTCTATTATTGATTTTGCCTTCTGCCAGAACGGACTAGGATTAAAAACATCAAAGTACAGATTGGTGTCAATTAGTCGCCTTTTTACTAAAGTACCAGAAAGTTCAAAAAAACCACAAACCCGAATAAAGTGACTTCTTTCTTGAGATGTACCATGATATTTTTGTTTATATTCTTCATAGCTTTTTACATTGAAATCTTCAAGGAACCAAAGCATAGAATCTCTGTTTCTATCGTATACCTCATAGAGTGAAAATAGTATATCAACATCTTTATTTGCCAATAGTAATACCTAATGTAATCCGTATAATATTACATTTTCTGGTTAAAATAAAGATTAGTTTTCAACGTTTTCAGCAAATACCTTGGTATATCAAGTCTTCAAAGATACGTGGCACGACTCCTGTGTTGAGAGGTGCAATTACACTATTGACACAAATAATCTAGAAAATTTAATCTAGAAAATTACGACGAGAAATGCAAGCGATACTAATAGAAGTAATAAGTAGGTTTTTGCTTACTGTGATTTTATTTATTAGACAGTATGGATCCGATATGAAGGATTACAGTTTCAACTAGCAGTTGATTTATTGCCATATCTTTCTTTCAGGTATTTTGAAACATTCGCCAATTGATTATAGTATTCGTCGTATAGCCTTT
>JAJPIN010000063.1 GCA_021324715.1 Nitrososphaeria archaeon | reverse complement strand
GATACCGTCACGAGTAACTTTTTTGCTCATGTTAAAGAAACCTGTAAGTTCAACATTCGTTATGGATGGCTGGCTTGTATACCCTCTTTGAATGCAATCAGTAAAATTCATTTTACAACCACCTATAGCATCTTTTTGTCCAGGAGTGACTAAAATATTGAATTTAACTTTGCCATCGGAGTTAGGTTTCCATGAACCATCACTATTTTTAACTAGTTTTTCATATGTTGAACCCCCGCCTATTTCAAGATGTGAATCAAATGGATTGTCTTCATTCATGTACCAGACAAATCCTCCTGGCTTAGTTGGATACAAAAACGAAACACCATCCGGTCCGGCATTGCTATCTGCGGCAGGTACGTCGGTTGTGTTAGTGCTATTTCCATTTGTGCCGAAAACCTTTCTAAATTTCAATGGTGCAAACATAATTGCTCCACCCGCAACACCAATAAGTTTAAGAAACTCACGACGTGAGATTTTTTCTGCCACTAGCCAAGGTCTGCTTGAAATTAGAATTACAATAATATCAACACAACAGGTGATAAGGATATCATTGCAAAAATATTCAAATGGCTTTTCATTGTAAATTGCTTCCTATTGTTTATTTTTATTATAACAAGGAGTCTCTGCTCCATCATCATGTTTTACCTTATGCTTGCACTCTTTTTTCGTGTCAAAACAAAAATGGCCATCACCGACTTCATCATAGCAATATTTCTTGTCTGACCATGCAATATTGTAAGTAACTGAAGATGATACTACCGATAATATCAAAATTGTAACCAGTAACGCAATCACGTAAGAGTTCATAATAACAAGTCTCGTATAGCGTTTTAAAAGTCTACTTAAAGTAATATCTGATTGTTATTCCTAATAGAGTAGTATTTTCTCAAAATAAGGAACTAAAATACAAAGGAATCCAACAAAATATAGGCACCTAGTCCGATGAGAACGAAAGGTAGGATGATATGGCCGCTATATCGTAGTCTGGTGGCAGTTAATGGATGGTTCACAAAATAGTATGCTGCGAGGCACAAAAGTGCCTTTTCTTTTCTGAATTGGAGTAAAAGGAGTTTTTTGTTGATATAGATTATTGTACCTAAAGCTTCATATAGTATTTTACTCCATCCAAAGTATGAAATACAGAAGCAGAACTGAAATAGTGTCAATGATACTAGAAGCAGGAAATGGTGGTGCAACAAAAACAAGAATTATGTACAAAGCATTCCTAAGCTTCGCTCAATTGAGAGAGTATCTTTCACTACTTGTGGAAAATAATCTACTTGAATATTTAGAAGGCGCGAAAATATACAAGACTACAGAAAAAGGACTAAATTTCTTAAAGATGCATAACGAAATCAGCGAGCTTCTACAAACCACGATCAGAGTCAAGAATTCTACAAACCACGATCAGAGTCAAGAATTCAATAAAATAAAGCTTAACTAGTGAGTCCAAACGTGAACTTTAAAGGGCATGACTCACCATTATTCATATACGTAACTAAATGATGTTTCTAGCAATGAGAGTCCACTTTACTGGACGTACTATTCTAATATACGAGAGTTAATTACTGTAAAACTCGTGCGCGCAGTTTAGTATATTGGAAGGTCCTAAGGCAAAACATGGAATAATAGATAGGATTAGATCGATGTTTTTTTTGTGTATATATTGCGACAGTATTTTTATTAATGCAAACTACGTATAAAATCCAATCCAAAATTCTTAATTCTGAATTCAGTGGATCGGGGAGCATTCATGAATGTACTCACTGTTTACAGTATGAAATTCATAATAAATTAAGTCCCAAAATAAAAAAGAAGAGCCTATAGCGTCAGATGATGATCAGTTCCTATCATGTTATAGTTGCGGAAACACATACCCAATATATGAAACACATTTTGAATCTCAAATAAAGGATAGTTTAGAAGTTAGATAACCCATTTGAAGGCAATGAATCCATTTTCTTAGCAATAGAAACCAGAAAAGAGCAGCGGAGAAAAGGAAGAAAACGCAAAGGTAGATTTTCATATAAACAAGAATATGAAGATCCTTATATTCAAGCAGAACTAAAGAAAGGAAATACTGTTACATTAATAGAGATTTAATGGATTACTAATTTTTCTTTAAAATAAATTTATACGTCAAATATGTATGGACCACGACTACTAAATATTTAAAAAAAGGTAAGATTAAACCGCGTCGCCCGAAGTTCCCTGATTCTTATCTCTCTTTACTGCAGTTGGCTCGTGTTCGGTAATATCTTCCGGGTTCATTGGTTCCTTGTTACCCTTTTCATTTTCCCTGTACTCCTTTTCATCCCTTGAACCTTTGTAGGTATCGGGATCTGCAACTTTTTCTGCTGAATCCTCAACTTTTTCTGCGGTTTTTTTAAATCCCTCTTTTATTTTATCGAAGGTTCCCATTGTGGCTATTAGATCGTCAATAAATTATTTAACAATTCAAGTTAAAAGATGGGCCCTTTTGGAGCTCACTGGATGGAGCCCATCTTGAGTTTTGCACTTGCTTAATTATCGACAACAAACTATAAAGTAATTTAAAACTGGTGGAACACCTGACAAGCCCAATCATCAATGTGATCCACCAGCAACATGATGCAGTGTAAATTCATTATTCACAATATAATATATGAATAGAAACTGGCGGGCCGCGATCTTGCAACGGCCCACCAGAATTGTATTCCTCACACTTGGTTGCGCCAGTGTAATCAATGTTAATCAGTAATTTATAAAACGGTTTTAGGAGATTTTCTATCTTTTAAAATGCTGACAGGAGGGACGGAAAAGATTACGAATCTGTCAAATTCGCTTGCAAACGAGGATACCAGATCCCTCCTATCAGTATGACCGTTATGGTAGTATCGTGAAAACAATATAAAAAATTTACTTCTAAAATGATAGGAGGATCGAGAGAAAGCCCGGCAAGGCTGACTTTTCCTCCCACCGTATAATAAAACTTAGTTGAAATATGATCAACAATTATATAAAAGTTAAACCGGTGGGACCAGTGGAATTGCATAAGAGAATCCCACCGGCTGAAAATAATTTTGTGCAGACTATAAAATGTCAAGGAATGAAAGTATAAGAGTTTGCCTAATCTAAGTTACCTCGAAAATTCTTTTTTTTTGGTTACCATAAACCTAATACAATATCCAATCAAGAATCCTTTGTCCTCCTTTAATGCTTGTAATTTATCCAAAACATCAATTAAAACTGCATTGTCCATATAAACTGAAACACAAAAACAACATTAGTCCAATATTCAATTATGTCTGAAGAAAGAATCGGAGATAAGTTTCTTCGCAAACTCTATGAAAAGACTGTAAATGATGGGATACAAAGTATCGACAAAGACGAGATTGGAAAAGAAATTGGAATAATAGATGTACAAATGGATAATCTGGTAGACGAATTGAGTTCTGATGGTTATATAAAGAAAGT
>JAJPIN010000008.1 GCA_021324715.1 Nitrososphaeria archaeon | reverse complement strand
AGTCGGGGTGATCGTTGCGGTCGGCGTGGCGTTCGTGCTCCGCGGCCACGGTGGGGGCCGCAGCGGATCGGAAGCGGCGCAGGGAACCATGGATACCGAGTTCAAACACCCCGATCAGCCATGAGCACGGTCCATATCGACGCACACCAGAGAAAGGGGTACTCGCCCTGAACGCCTCTCTTATTCCATGTAATTCTTATGTCGATTTTATTTGAACATTATAAGCAATTAGGAAAAATTGTAAACGAACGCATCTGTTCCATGGGGCGAAAGTTAGGAAAATGATCGTATAATGTATGCGATGTAGAAAGTTGTTACCTGAATCTAAGATGTATAAATGAGATTTCATGAAATCACTCCAGGAGCAAATTTCAATCAAATACAGTTAGAATTCAGGTACTATGTAGCACACAACGTTGGAAAAAATTCATGGGTTACATGTGTAATGATTGTTGGTGTTAGGAAAATAAAAATTCCTATTGCATAAAACAGCAGAATTTCGAATTAACTATTCTATTACATGACTCAGCTATAAACGAATTGAAGATACTTGGTTGGAATTTGCATCACTTCAAAATACGAATCCAAGACCTTTGATGAGATAGTTACGCATCTGATAAAATCCTACGATGCGTGCAGAATTGGACAGTCCAACTAACTAATGATCCTCTTCTGGTATACGTTTCGCCAAAAGGATTAACAAGAAATTAAGGTTAGTACACCGAAAGAAGTAATTCCAGCTTTCTTCAGTTTCAGCCTCTGTTGGGTGCACAGCTATTGCTTCAAGAATAGATCTAATGGATTGCTTTTCATCATTATCATATCTATTACTGCTGCTGCCGTCCACGAAAAGTTCTGACCGCCAAGGCCTTCTCCTGTAGTAGGATTAAAGTACTCTCTAAAGCCGTGCTCTGCCACAAGTCTTAGTGCCCCCTGTTTTATTCGTTCTGCCCTATCAGTGTATCCATATCGTAATAGGCCATAACTTATGGACCAACTTGTATTTATCCAGACCGGCCCTCTCCAATAATCGAGTGGTTTGAAGTCTGACTCCTTTTCGTCGACGCTTGCTATGGTATCATACTCGGCTACAAAATCTGCGCCGCTAATCCATTTTACGATTACTTCTGCTTCCTGATTTGATAGTATTCCGGTATAAATCGGTAATAGACATGAAATTGTTCTTTTCATGATCCTTTCACCTATTATAACATCGTAATCATAAAACAGACCATCAGAAATATTTGATCCCCCATTTGAAGGAGCACAAAAAAACTTGCGAAAGTTTGTTTCTGTCCTAGATATCCATTCTGATATCTCCTTTATGTCTTCCTCCCCAATCACTTTTGCAATTTGTAAGAGAGCCCAATTGGCAACATGTAATATGCTACTGAAAAGTACATCCTTTATCTTGAATGGATATTTCTCATAAATTATTTTCTGATCATAGTTATAGAGTTTCATTTGATCGACAAGGAAGATAAATTTATTATATTCCTCATCAGAAGGACGTTCTGACTTTTCTCCTTCAGCCTTGATATCCAGCCTTTCGAATTTCGGCATCTTGGTGATTTTAACCCTTGCTAATGCGTCATCCCAAATAGGAGAATCATCACGTCCTGATTCCCATGGGTGGAAAATTGTTACCAAGCCTGACTTTTCGGGATCGCGTTCAGTCATAAGGAATCTGTGCCATTTCAAGAGGTTTGGATAGACTCTTGCCAAGAATTCATTGGTTTTTGCTTTATCTTTACTGTTGTGATGAATATAGAAACAAGCGATAGCATGCACAGGGGGCTGAGTCATTCCGGACGTTTTAACATGCTCGGGTGCGTTAGGAGAACGTGTAACATCATAATATTCAGGACTAGGAAAGTAAGTCTTTTCCTTCTCATTAAATACTATGTGAGGGATCATCCCATTCTTCCACTGAGCGTCAAATAAATGGTCCATTTCCTTCATCGATCGGTCTGTGTCAAAATAAGAGTTCCCCATTGCAATCATGCATGAATCCCAACTCCATTGATGAGGATACAATGTTCCTGAGGGTATTGTAAAACTGCCAGTCCAGTTACCATCTAGTACTTTTTTTGCAGATTCTAAGAGTTGTGACTCATCCAATGGACATCATACATAAATCATGCTTATATTGCTTTATCATTAAATAATAGGACTCCAAATTCAAAATATCTCATAATATTTCTATAAAAGTCATCAAATTGGATTGTATTTGTATTCACTCAAAACGTAATGATACTAATCGCTGCTGTATTCATTTCTTTTGGGACGGGGCGACAGAGCTTTGCCTCGACACTGGATGTCGTAACAACAAACCTGAACGCCTTCTTGTCATCTTGGGCATCAATTCTTCTATTGCTTGCAAAGAATAGGCTGATTGTGACGACGACAGATTGGCGTTCCATAGAAAGTCGAGTCTAGATGATACTCATTAGCAGGCGCCTTGAGTAAAATTTGCTTGCTAAACTTGATTGGGTAAAACCAGAATCTCAGCAAATATTATTAGAGTATTTGGATGAGCATAAATGGGAGTTAGAGTATCAAGAGGATATTACAAATGACAATTCTAGCTGCCTTGCATTTTTCCATT